>JBKICO010000062.1:0-6210 GCA_046567065.1 Acidobacteriota bacterium | reverse complement strand
CCCGCAAGATCCGCGACCTCATGGGCAACGTCACCGAGATCAACTACGAGAACATCATCTCCGTCACCGGGCGCGGCGCGCAGGTGGACGAGGTGGCCAAGCCGCCCCAGTCCATGCGCAAACCCGCCGAGTTCAGGGACCTGGGCGTGCCCGGGCAGCAGCCCCCGGCGGACCTGAACGGGAAGACCGGGCAGTAGAAGATAAAAGAATTCAAGGGGGGAGGAGCCAGGGGCGCTGCCCCTGGACCCCGCCGGGGGGAGGGCCTCCCCCCGGACCCCGGCGATATTTTTCACAGTGACTCCCGACCGGCGCGAAGCCGTCGAGGGGGTCCGGGGGATATCATTTCCCCCGGCGGGGCGCGGGGCAGCGCCCCGCTTCCCTACCCGGACACCAGCGCATCCCCATGAAAGCCAATCCCAACATCCGCACAGTCAGCGCCGCCGAGGCCGGGCAGAAGCTCGTGCAGTACCTGGGCCGCGTGCTCGGCGAGGACGCCCCCGGCTCCGTGCTCATGCGCTGGATCAGGACCGGCCAGGTGCGCGTGGACGGCAAGCGCGCCAAACCCTTCGACCGCGTGGCCGAGGGCCAGAGCGTGCGCATCCCGCCCTTCGCGGCCATGCGCCCCGTGGAAGGCGAGGGGGAGCAGGGCGCGAAGCTGGATTTGCCCGTGCTGGCCGAGACGCCCGACTGGCTGGTGATCGCCAAGCCCGCCGGGTTGCCCGTGCACCCCGGAAGCGGTTGGACGGACTCCGTGCAGACCAGGCTCGCCTCTGCCTATGCGGGCAGCGTTTTCGTGCCCACCATAGCCCACCGGCTGGACCGCGACACATCCGGCGTGTTGCTGGCCGCGCGCACGCACCAGGCCCTGACCAGGGCACACGCCCTGCTGGCCGCGCACGGCACGGACAAGCGCTATCTGTGTTGGGTGCTCGGGAAGTGGACGCTCTCGGCACTGGGCGAGCCGGTGGAGCTGGCCGACAGGCTCCGGAAGGAGGGCGCGCCCGGGCGCGAGCGCATGGAGGCCGGGGAAGAGGGCAAGGAGGCCCGGCTGGTGGCCGTGCCCCTGCGCATCGAGGCGGAGAGGGCATTGTTGGAGGTGCGCCTGCTCACGGGCCGCACCCACCAGATCAGGGCGCAGCTGGCCTCGCGCGGGCACCCCATCGCGGGGGACGCCAAGTACGGCGGCGGCAAGCCGCCCATGCGCCTGCACGCCTGGAAATTGACCATTGATGAAGAAACGTTCGCCTGCCCCCCGCCCTGGGGCGGCGTTTGGGGCGTGGGCGAGCACCTGCCCTGAATCCATGGGGCTGCGGCGGCCAGTTGCGTCCGTTGCCGCCTGGCTGAGGCGCGGTTTCGGCCGGTCAGCTGACGGGCATGGGCACCACCACGGCCTTGTTGGACGTCTTGACGCTGTAGTGGAAGGGCGGTTTCACGGGCAGGGTGAACGGCAATACGCCGGTGAAAGGGTTCACTTTGTCGTAGAACCGCATCGCTGCGGTGGACTTGTAGCACTGGGCGTTCCAGTAATAGCTGTAGGAGATGAAGCTCTCCGTCTCCCCCGTGTGCTCATAGATGTTGTTGCCCGAGCGGACCATGTATCCTGTCAGCGCGTAAGGCGCGTAGGCCTGGCCTGAGCAGTCGTCCGTCTTGTAGAAGAGCCAGATATTCTGCAGGTTGTAGCTGGTCATGTCCAACTCGAAGAACTTCCCGATCTTCTGGTTGTAGAAGCCAAGCGTGTTGGGGGATGTCACCATGCCCAGATACTGGTTGTTGGCGTCGTAGATCTCGATCTGCGCCAGGGACGCGCTCGCCGCGGACAGGACGATGGCGACCGCGAGGATGATGTGGCTTGCCGGGTTCATGGTTCCGCTCCTTGGGGGCTTGGCAGGCTCCCCCGTGTGCCGGGCTCGCCTGGTGCGACTTCTCTCAGTGTAATTCCTAATGTCGCCCGGCGGAAAGCACAAGGCCGGATTTCGGATTTGCAGCCTCGGCAAGGGAAGGAGGGCGGGCGGGGCTAGTGCGGCAGCACACGCGCCCACAGGGCCGAGAGCGGCATGACGATGAACAGCGCGGGCAGCCAGTTGGCCACGGCCATGGACTTGATCTCGCAGATGCGGAAGCCCGTGGCCAGCATGATGACCCCGCCGCAGGCCGAGAAGTCCGCCACCATGGCCGGGGTGGTCAGGGGCATGAGCAGGGTGGAGGCCCCGTAGAGCGCGGCCTGGATGGCCAGTTGCGGCACGGCCAGGGCGGCCACCGCGTAGCCAAGCGAGGCCGCGAAGATGGCCGAGGTGAACAGGTCCAGCACGGCCTTGACCAGCAGCAGGGTCGGGTCGCCGGTGATGCCCTCGTTCATGGAGCCGAACACGCTGGTGCCGCTGGCGCAGAACAGCACCATCAGCGCCACGAAGCGCTCCAGGAAGTCCTCGTGGCTCAGGCCCCCCTTGGGCGGCGGGGTGAACTTCTCCACCAGCTTGCGCAGCTTTCCGGCCAGCCGGCGGATGCCCGTCTCCAGATGGACGAGCTCCCCGATGATGGCCCCGAGCACCAGGGCCAGCACCACGGGCGGCAGGGCGTCGACCTTGACGATCATGGCCACGCCCAGCGCCATGGAGCAGCAGCCGAACACGTGGGGCATCCGGTTGCGCAGGTTGGCGCTCATGCGCTCGCCCAGCGCGCCGCCGAACACGCTGCCTATCACCACGGAGACGCCGTTCACGTATGGTCCGAGCATGGTTCCCCCCAACAATGACATTTTCGCCAAGAGGCGCGCCCGGCATACTCCCACAACAAGGTGGGGGCAAGCCCGCCCTCGCCCGGACAACCCCGCCACCTGAAGGAAAGCCACCCGCATTTCGCGGCAAGCCCTCCCTTGCCCGGATACTCCCGCAGGCTTCCTGCGAAGTCGCAGGAGGCGACGCCAGGCCCGCGCCCGCCCGGTTCGCCCAGAATCGGGCGATCCAGTACTTGGCGCAGCAGGGGCAGGCCCGCATCCGACCGAGTGACCCCCTGACCAAGTTATAAGCTAAAAATTTATCCCCAATGATGCCACGATCTTTGCGAAGTTAGGAACAGGATGCGAACACCCGAAGCGCCCCCGTGCGGCCCAAACCCTGTGGCTTTCCAGGCGATTTTGAATTAAGAATTCCGGCTGCGGCCATTCGGCCCTCGAACGACATCCAGCAGTATCATTTCCTTTTTTGAAGGAGTCTCCATGCCCGTCTCCAGCATCCCGGCGGACCTGCCCGAGCCCGGTTTGAACCAGAACGCCAAGGTCGTCCTCGCCAAGCGCTACCTGCGCAAAGGCCCCCAGGGCGAAGCCATAGAAACCGAGCAGCAGCTCTTCTGGCGCGTGGCCGACGCCATCGCCGCGCAGGAGGCGGTGTTCACCTCGTCCTCCTGGAAGCCCGACGCGCTCGCCCGGGCATTTTACGACGTCATGACCTCCTTCAAGTTCCTGCCCAACTCGCCCACGCTGATGAACGCGGGCACCGATCTGGGCCAGCTGGCGGCCTGCTTCGTGATCCCCGTGGGCGACTCCATGGACGAGATCTTCGACGCGGTGAAGCACGCGGCCCTGATCCACAAGTCCGGCGGGGGCACGGGCTTCTCCTTCTCGCGGCTGCGCCCGGTGAACTCCCGGGTGGGCTCCACGGGCGGCGTGGCCTCCGGCCCGGTGTCCTTCATGCGCATCTTCAACACCGCCACCGAGCAGGTGAAGCAGGGCGGCACGCGCCGGGGCGCCAACATGGGCATCCTGCGCGTCGACCACCCGGATATTCTCGAATTCATCCGCTGCAAGGAGCGCGAGGGCGACCTCAACAACTTCAATATTTCCGTGGCCCTCACCGAGGCCTTCATGCAGGCCGTGGAGGCCGACGAAGAGTACGACCTGGTGGCCCCCCACACCAAGGAGGTCATCGACCGGCTCAAGGCCCGCGAGGTGTTCTCCCTGCTGGTGCAGAAGGCCTGGGAGTCGGGCGATCCGGGCATCATCTTCCTGGACCGCATCAACCGCGACAACCCCACCCCGGCCCTGGGCGAGATCGAGTCCACCAACCCCTGCGGCGAGCAGCCCCTGCTGCCCTACGAGGCCTGCAACCTGGGCTCCGTGAACCTGGCCCTGATGAGGGCGGACACCCGCGACGGCGTGGACTGGGACGAGCTCAAGCGCGTCATCCACCTGGCCGTGCGCTTCCTGGACAACGTGATCGAGGCCTCGGTCTACCCGCTGGAGCGCATCAGCGACATGGTGCGCGCCAACCGCAAGATAGGCCTTGGCGTCATGGGCTTCGCGGACCTGCTCTACCAGCTGGAGATCCCCTACGACTCGCAGGAGGCCCTGCGCCTGGCCGAGAAGATCATGGACTTCATCCAGGACGAGTCCAAGGCCGCGTCCAAGGTGCTGGCCGAGGAGCGTGGGCCCTTCCCCAACTTCGAGGGCTCGGTCTACGCCCAGCACAAGCAGGGCCCCTTCCGCAACGCCACCACCACCACCATCGCGCCCACGGGCACGCTCTCCATCCTGGCTGGCTGCTCCTCCGGCATCGAGCCGCTGTTCGCGCTCTCTTTCGCGCGCCACGTGATGGACGGCGAGAAGCTGGTGGAATCCAACCCCTATTTCGAGGCCGCGGTGAAGGCCGCGCAGTGCCACTCCCCCAAGCTCATGGAGGAGGTGGCCGCCAAGGGCTCCATCAAGCACATCGACTACATTCCCGAAGAACTGCGCCGCACCTTCGTCACGGCCATGGACATCGAGCCCGTGTGGCACCTGAAGATGCAGGCCGCCTTCCAGAAATACACGGACAACGCCGTCTCCAAGACCGTGAACCTGCCCAACTCCGCCGTGCAGGACGACATCTGGCGCATCTACTGGCTGGCCTACGAGCTGGGCTGCAAGGGCGTCACCGTGTACCGCGACGGCTGCAAGTCCGCCCAGGTGCTCTGCACCGGCGACGGCTCCAAGCAGGAGAAGGCCGACGAGCGGCAGGAATCCAAGGTCCGCACCCGGCCCGACGTGGTCTACGGCTTCACCCAGAAGGTCAAGACCGGCTACGGCGACCTCTACCTCACCGTGAACGAGGTGGACGGCAAGCCCTTCGAGGTGTTCGCCACCATCGGCAAGTCCGGCCGCTCCATCACGGCCAAGGCCGAGGCCATCGGCAGGCTCGTCTCCCTGGCGCTGCGCTCCGGCGTGGACGTGGCCGACGTGGTGGGCCAGCTCAAGGGCATCGGCGGCGAGAACCCGGTGTTCCAGAAGAAGGGGCTGCTGCTCTCCCTGCCGGACTCCGTGGCCTGGGTGCTGGAGCGCCGCTACATGCAGGGCCGCACCATGGGCGACGGCGTGAAGTCACTGACCACGCCCTCCTGCCCGGACTGCGAACACGAGCTGACCTTCGAGGAAGGCTGCTACGTGTGCAAGGCCTGCGGCTTCACCAAGTGCGGCTAGGCCGCCGGGGGCGGGCATGATCTCGGCCGTGCACCTGTCGCACGCCTTCGGCGGGCACAAGGCGCTCCAGGCCGTGAGCTTCCGGGTCCACAAGGGGGAGTTCGCCTTCCTCACGGGCCGCTCCGGCGCGGGCAAGACCACGCTTCTGCGCATCCTGCACGGGCAACTGCCCCTGCAGGCTGGCAAGGCGCGCATCGCGGGCTACGACCTTGCCGCGCTCAAGCGCGGCAGGCTGCCCCTGCTGCGCCGCGACGTGGCCGTGGTCTTCCAGGACTTCAAGATACTCCCCGAGCGCACCGTGGCCGAGAACGTGCGCCTGCCCCTGGAGGTCTGCGGCCTGCCCAACGGGCAGATCGCCCGCCGGGTGGAGTCCGTGCTGGCCGTGCTGGAGCTTACGTGCGCGGCGGACCTGCCCTGCGCGGTGCTCTCCGGCGGCGAGCAGCAGCGCGTGGCCATCGCCCGGGCCATGGTGGCCGGGCCCAAAGTCATCCTGGCGGACGAGCCCACCGGCAACCTGGACCGCGACATGGCCCTGCGCCTCATGGACGTGTTCAAGCAGTTCCACGCCCACGGCGTGACCATCCTCATGGCCACCCACAACCACGACATAGTCGCCGCCACGCCGCAGGCACGCGTGCTCAACCTGGAGGCCGGGTTCCTCGGCCACGCGCACGGCGCGTCCGTCGGGGAGGCCCGGGCGTGACCCCGCTGCGCCGGGCGCTGGCGCGCGCCTTCCTGCAGATCGGCGGAGCCCCGGGGCT
>JBKICO010000061.1:0-3001 GCA_046567065.1 Acidobacteriota bacterium | reverse complement strand
CCTTCCACAGGTTCACGAAGGCGCTGGCCGCGATCTGGCGGATGGGCTTGCCCTGCACGTCCGCGACGGTGAGCCGCAGGTTGACCCGCCCGGGGGCCATCTGGCCCACCCCTTCCACGGAGAGCTTCTCGGTGTCGGGGTCAATGAACAGCTGGCCGGGCAGGGAGATCTCCTTGACCTCGAGTTCGCCCTCCACGCCGGTCATGTTCTCCGTCAGAAAATCGACGATCATCTTGGTGACGTCGTTTCCGGCCACCGGGACCCCGCCGCCCTTCTTGAGCACCACCTGTTCGGGCACGATGAAATTGCCCGCGGAGCGCGGGAAGAGCACGTCCAGGTCCTCGATGATACGCTTGCGCGTGAGCGTGAGCTGGCCCTCGCGGCCCGGGAAGGGCCACAGGGGCGTGGAGGCCAGGATGCGCCAGGTGTCGGGGTCGATCTGGCCCACGGGTTCGGCGATGTCGCCCAGCATCACCCGCTCCCCGCCGATGGCGGCTGCCGGGGCGATGCGGACCTTCCAGGCCATGGGGTCCGCCCCGAAGGAGGTGGCGGCGGCGAGCAACGCCAGGACGGCGGCCATCACGGCCAGCGCGCGGGCGCGGGGCCTTTGCCGGTCGGTGCGTGCGGTGTTCATGGCCTATCCCCCGGGCTAGCGTTTGATGTTCACGGCGGTCTGGAGCATGGAGTCCGCTGTGGTGATGGTCTTGGAGTTGGCCTCGTAGGCCCTCTGGCCCACGATGAGCCCCACCATTTCGTCCACCATCTGCACGTTGGAGCCTTCGATGAAGCCCTGCACCAGGGTTCCGGCGTTCTGGTCGCCGGGGGTGAGCTCCTGCGCGGCCCCCGAGGCCTCGGACGTCTTGTAGACGTTGGAGCCCTGGGCCGTGAGGCCCGCCGGGTTGATGAACGTGTAGAGGGGGATGGTGCTCGTCGCCAGCACGTTGCCCGCCGAGTCCGTGGCGCTCAGCACGCCGCGCTCGGTGATGACGATGTTGGTCGTCTGCTGCGGGATGGTGATGGTGGGCTGCAGGGTGTAGCCGTTGGCGTTGACGATGGTGCCGTCCTGGTTGAGCTTGAAGGAGCCCGCCCTGGTGTACACGTCGTTGCCGGAGGGGTCCTGCAGGCGGAAGAAGCCCTGGCCCGAGATGGCCACGTCCAGCGGGTTGCCGGTGTTCTGGAAGTCGCCCTGCTGGAAGAACTTGTGCACCGTGGTGGGGCGCACGCCCATGCCCACCTGCATGCCCGTGGGAATGCGGGAGCCGCCCTCGTTCTGGGTGCCCGCCACGTTGAGGGTCTGGTACATCAGATCCTCGAACTCGGCCCGGCTCTTCTTGAAGCCGATGGTGTTCACGTTGGCCAGGTTGTTGGCCATGGTGTCTATCTGGGTCTGCATGGCCACCATGCCGGTGGTGGCCGTATAGAGAGAGCGCATCATACGCCTGATCCCCCTTACCTGGTTTCGCCGACCTTGGTGGTGGCGTTCTGGTCCATGTCCTGCGTGCTGCTGATGATCTTGGCGTAGGCCTCGAAGGAGCGCTGGGCCTCGATCATGGCCACCATTTCGCCGACCACGTTGACGTTGGGCTTTTCGATGTAGCCCTGGTTGATTCCGGTTTTGCCCGTGTCGATGGCCTGGGTGACGGGCTGGGAGTTGTCGGGGCCCGCGAACATGCTCTGACCGTACTTCTTGAGCTGCTTGGGGTCCGCCACGTCCACGATGTCGATGGCCCCCACGATGTCGCCGTCCACCGAAACCTGCCCGTCGCGGGTGATGGTCACGGTCTTGCCTTCGCCCAGGGTCACCGGGCCGGACTGGCCCAGCACCGGGTAGCCCTGGTTGGTCACCAGCATGCCCTGGTTGTTGCGGTAGAACTGGCCGTTGCGGGTGAGGAACTGGCCCTCCGGGGTCTGCACCCGGAAGAAGCCGGGGCCGGTGATGGCCAGATCAAGAGGGTTGCCGGTGGCCTCCAGCCCGCCCTGGGTCATGTCCAGGGTCTGTTCGGCCAGCCTGGGCTTGGCCACCAGGATGGGCCTGGGCAGCAGGTTGCGCTGCTGCAGGTCGTTGCGGGCGTCCGGGCTGAAGTCGGAGGCCATGCGCTGGAACACGTCCTGGAAGGAGACCTTGTCGGCCTTGTACCCGGCGGTGTTCGCGTTCGCCAAATTGTTGGCGATCAGGTTGAGGCGCGTTTCGTTGCTCAAGGCCCCGAACAGCGCGCTGATTGTGCTTTGTTGCATGGCGGCGGTCCTCCTCGGGCGATTGGACAGCATGAAGCGTGCCACACTCGAGGGCCGAACCGGGCCGACTGGGCCGAAATGGTTATTGCACGTTGAAGGCGCGGGGCTTACCGGCTATCCTCAAGATCGGGCATTTCGCCGGAGCGTCCTCAACCATCAGGCGGTCTTCCACGTGATCCCCCCCTTCATAGCCAACAACAAGCAGATCATCGTCACCTGCATGCTCCTGGGCGCTCTCGTCGGCGGAGGGCATCTGCCCCCCAAGATCGACAGCCTGCTCTTTTACGCCACAATCCTCGCCGTGGCGCTCATAGGCTTCGCCCGCAACGCCTACCTCAACGTGCTGCTGGTGGTGAGCTCAACCTCATTCCTGCTGGCCTGGTTCCACGCCTTCCACGACATCCATTTCGACATCCTGTTCTGCGTGTCGGGCCTCTTGTGCCTGCTCTACGGCATCGCCACCACCGTGCGCTTCGTGCTGACCTCCAAGGAGGTCTCCAGACGGGAGATCTTCGCGCTGGTGAACTGCTACCTGGCCTTGGGCTACTTCTGGGCCCTGCTCTACACGCTGGTGCAGGGCATACGCCCGGGGTCCTTCAACATGCCGCATCAGGTCGAGCGGGTCATGGACACGATGGTCTATTTCAGCTTCGCCACCATGACCACCGTGGGCTACGGCGACATGTCGCCCCACTCCATGCTGGCCCAGCGCCTGGCCGTGACCCAGGCCGTCATGGGGCAGTTCTATTTCGCTTTGGTGGTGGCC
>JBKICO010000060.1:0-4133 GCA_046567065.1 Acidobacteriota bacterium | reverse complement strand
TGACGGAGCTGCGCCGCCTGGGCCTCGTCAGCGACTGATCCTTCGCCGGGCGGCCTTGCCCTCACTTTTCGAGCCCCCGCGCCGTGACAGGCCGGGGGCTTCCGTTTTGCCCGCCACCGCGCGCCCGGCCACGCCCGCGCTTGCCTTCGGGCTTGCTTTGCAGCATGTAGTGGATATGGGCAAAAATCTCCTCCTCGTGGGCGGCGGGCACGCCCACCTGACCGTGCTGGCCAACCTGCGCGCCTATCAGGAGGCCGGGCACCATGTCACGCTGGTGACGCCCGCCGACTACCACTACTATTCAGGCATGGGCCCGGGGATGCTCTCCGGCTTCTACAAGCCCGCCGAATGCCGTTTCAACGTGCGGGCCATGGCCGAGCGCGGCGGGGGAACCTTCATCCGCAGCAGGATGGCCTCCATCGATCCGGGCAAGGGCGTCGTCCACCTGGAGAACGGCATGGCCGTGGGCTACGACGTCTGCTCCTTCAACACCGGCTCCCTGCCGCCGCCCAAGATGGCGGGAATCGGCGGGCATCCCGGCGTGTTCGCGGTGAAGCCCATCGAGAACCTGCTGCTCGCCAAGCTCAGGTTGGAGGAGGTTCTGGCCACGGGGCGCTCCCCCAAGGTGCTGGTCATCGGCGGCGGCCCCGCCGGGGTGGAGCTGGCGGGCAACGCCTGCGAGCTCATCCGCTGCGGCTGCTCGGTGGATTCCGAAACCGACCCGGACGTGGCGCCCGATGTGGCGGTGGTGCCGGGGCGCGGGCTGCTGCCCCGATTCCCTGAGAAGGTGCGGCGCCTGGCCTACCGCTCCCTGGCGCGGCGGGGCATCAAGATATTCGACGGGCACACGGCCTCGCGCCTGGGTGACGGCGTGGCCTATTTAAGCGGGGATCTGCACGTGCCCTGGGACGTGGCCTTCCTGGCCTACGGCGTCACTCCGCAGCCCGACCTCTCCCGCTTCGGCGTGGCCACCGGCCCCAAGGGGGGCATCCTGGTTGACGAGTATCTGCGCAGCACGAGCCACCCCAACATCCTGGGTGGGGGCGACTGCATCAGTTTCGCGCCGGGGGAATTGGAGAAGGTGGGGGTCTATCCGGTGCGCCAGAACCCCGTGCTGCACCACAACCTGCTGGCCTCGCTGAACGATGACGAACTGGAGCCGTTCACCAACACGGCGGGCGGATACCTCCTGATCCTCAATTGCGGCGGCGGCAGGGGCATCCTGCACAAGGGCTTCTTGACCTACGAGGGCCAGACTGCCTTCTGGCTCAAGGACAGGATCGACCGCGCCTTCATGAAGCGCTTCCAACTGAGCGGGGAGCTGGAGGAGGAGTAGGCGGAATAGTCACGACGGCTCACGAAAGGCGGCCCATGAGCCGCCTTTCGTTTGCGCGGGGCCTTAGTCCCCTGTCATCAGCCGGATGTAGCGCAACAGGTCGTCCTCCCGGGCCTGCCCCTTGTCGAGCCTGCCCTTGAGTTCGGCCAGCCGGGCCGCCCGGGTGCTGCCGGGAAACAGGCTGCGCCCGCCGTCGCCGTCGTAGTCGAGCAGGTGCCTGGCGAAGGCCGGGTCGTGCTCCAGGCGTTCAACGATCTCCACATAGGATTCGAGCTTGCGCAGCATGGCGGCGGTGGCCCGCCCGGCGAGGATGTGTTCCCGGGCGTGGGCCACCAGGGCCTTGAAGCGGCTGGCATCCAGTTCCATCTCGCCGTGCTGGGCGTAAAGCTTGTAGCGCGACGGATCGGTCACGGGCCTGTGGGCGGGGAGCCGCCCCTGGCAATGCGGACAATGCATGATGCTATCCCTCCTTGGGTGTTGTTTCGTCCGGGCTTTGCCCGGACGACGCGAAAGAATATCCGAATACAAAATCGGCGCACCCCATATAGGGCTATATGGGGAGAAAATGCGATTGAGGAAAATTTTGTCTTGGACTAACTTTTTCCCTGCATAGCCCTATGTGGTGTAAAATTTTATTTCGGTTGAGTATGATTCCCGGAAATTCACGCGGTACGCCGCGTCCGGGAGGAAGAACATGGCTTTCGATTTCGAGGATGGTTTTGCGGAAAGTGGCTCCAGCGGTTCCACAGGTATGGATGGCGGGCAGGACGAGTTTGAACGCCAGGCCGGATTCGTCGGGGATTTGGATGCGTTCCTGAGCAACGGCTAACCGGAGAAGGGACCCGAAGCTAACGGAGCGGCCGGGGCCGCTGACGCAGCGGGGGCCTCTGGTGCTGGATCAGGCCCGCAGCCGTCAGGAGCGTGGCAGGGCGGTTTGAGCCCGTTGCAGCGTCTCCAGTTGGAGGAAGCTTACCGCCTGAAAGGCTTCCTGGACGCGGGACAGGTGAGGATGCCTGGCGCGGATGGAGTGGGGGCGAACAGTGCGTTTGCCCCTGGTACTGGCGCAGCGGCGGGGACGAACCCGGATAACACTGTTTCGGGAAGTTCGGCCGGAAACGCGCCGGGGGCCGTGAGTCAGGGTACGGGGGGCGAGCGCGATGCCTGGGAGAAGTGGAAGGGGCTGGACCCGGAAAGCCAGGAAATCATTGGGAGACCGGTATGGCCAGTGAATGGAAGGATCAATTCCCCCTATGGATATAGGGTTGATCCAAAAACCAAACAGCCGGGGGATATGCATCATGGGCTTGATATCAAGAATGATCTGGGTGGGGATGTTGTTGCTAGCCGACGTGGTGTGGTCACTAGTGTAACGCCGACAACAGGCAAAGAGAACCAAGTCGTCATCAAATACGACAACGGTTCTGAAGGGGCGTATATGCATACCACCCCGAGCGTGGAAGTCGGACAGCGAGTATGGCCGGGTGCGAAGATCGGAGTAACCGATATGAGTGGAAAATCAACGGGTGCACGTCTTCATTACCAGTATAAAGATAAGGCTAGGGGCGGGGTGGTTGACCCGATTGATTATTTACCGAAGAGATGACCGTGCTCAGTTTTGTAATTCAAAATACATAACTAGGTGGTGCATGTTGTTCAGGAATTTCGCGTGCATTGCAAGTGTTGCGCTGGCAATCTTCGTGTTGGGGGTTGGTAATACTCGTGCGCATGACAAAGTTGAGAGTGCTTTTGTTGTTGCTGAAAATATAAAGAAGATTGTGGTTAGTGCTGACGTACAGAGTTTGATTAAGCTGCTGCCGCGTCAAATTCAAGTTGTTGATAGGGTTTACTCGCGGAAAGAGATTGTTGCATTGCTTCGTGACAATGGCAGTTGGTTGTATACAGGACTGTTTTCAGAGTACAAGGGCTCTGTGAGAAGCTATTTTCTTGCTGCGGAGAATATTCGGATTGAGTTGTGCTTCGAGAAAGAAACATACCTGATTCCAACTGTGTTATACAGATCATCAAGTGTTGATCCTTTTGGCTGGAAGAGGTGTCACTTGCGATATGAGAATGGAAGATGGTTTTTGGATGATTTGTTCACTGAATAGGCTGGTTGAACATGTTGAATCTGTATGGCCTCCTTAAGGTGATGCTGCCAAATCCCTCCCTTACGCCTCCTCCCGCATCACCTCCCGCATGTGCCGCTCCCCGGCCTCGCGCAGCAGACCGTCGATATCCTCGGTGAACTTGCGCCTATACTGGGCCACCAGGGTCTCGTTGGTCATCACCATGTCCATCTGGCGGGTGTGCATCAGCAGGTAGCCGATCAGGCGCAGCCTATCGAGCATCAAATCCTTCGGTCCTTTGGCGTAGATGGCCCGCATCTCGTCGCCTTGGAGCTCCACGCGGAAGTTGTACTCCTCCAGCAGGTCGCCGATGAAGCGCGCCCGCCGGGTGCGGCGCTGGGCCTCGGCCGCGCCGCCCTTGAACTGGAAGCTCACGTAGTTCTCGTTCTCGCGGTCGTCCACCAGGGCCTCCACGGTGCAGAAGTGGTAGCCGAAGCGCGAGCTCAAACACATGTAGTGCTTGGAGATCATGAAGTAGTTGCCCTGGGCGTATTCGTCGCCCACCTGGGCCACGTTGGTGTTCACGGTGGAGTGGGCCACGATGTGCAGCAGGCCCTTGCCGTCCACCGGCGGCGGCCCCTGCCAGGGGATGGCGATGAAGCCGTCCCAGAGCGAGTGCACGGGCTCGCAGGCGATCTCCTCCATGGTCACGTACTTGCCCTTGATGTCGT
>JBKICO010000059.1:0-10771 GCA_046567065.1 Acidobacteriota bacterium | reverse complement strand
AAGGGCTTCACCCGCGAGGAGGAGGACCTGCTCCAGGCCGCGGCCGCGGCTGAATCCAAATTTCTGGCGGCCAAGCGCCGGGCCTCCAGCGCCAAGGCCGATGACGGCAAGGGCCAGGGGGACAAGATGGGCATCCTCTCGGCCATGTACGAGTCGCGCGGGGCCATCGACGCCATCGGCTACGACGGCCGGGGCGGCACCTCCTACGGCAAGTACCAGATCGCCTCGGGTGTGGGCACCATGGGCCGCTTCCTCAACTACCTGGAGACCAAGGCCCCGGACCTGGCCACGCGTCTGGATTCCTCCGGGCCGGCCAACACCGGCGGCAGGCAGGGCGGCATGACGGGCGAGTGGAAGCGCATCGCCACCGAGCAGCCAAAACGCTTCGAAGCCTTGCAGCACGAGTTCATCCGCGACACGCACTACACGCCCGCGCTCAAGTCCATCACCATGTCCACCGGGCAGGACATGTCCACCCGCTCCCAGGCCGTGCGCGAGGTGCTCTGGAGCACCGCCGTGCAGCACGGGCCCAACGGGGCGTCCGAAATCTTCTCCCAGGCACTGGACAAGCTGGAGGCGAACAAGCAACTGGCCAGCGACAAGGCCCTCATCGAGGAGGTCTACGCCCAACGCATGGTCCAGTTCGCGGGGCGCGGCAAGCTGCGGGTGGCCGTGTCCACGCGCCTGGCCGACGAGAAGGAAACCGCCCTCTCCATGCTGGGCGGGGCCAAGCTGGGCTGAACGGCCGTCCGCGAGCCGACCGGGCTTCGCGTTCGAGAAATCACCGGCCCAACCGTTTGACGGGCGCATGCCGGGCCTGACGCGGCCTGACGCCGTGCGCGGTCGCCAAGGGCGCGCTTGCCAGAAACGGGCGGCTGTGGCTATCTGGAGCCATACAGGTCGATAGGGAGGACTGCGTGGTTTCAATGATTCGTGTGATGGTCGCGGCCCTGGCCCTGCTGGTGGCGATGCCCTGCCTGGCCGCCACGCCGCAGAAGCCGTTGAGCAAGGGCTTCGGCTCCGTGAACTGGGGGGAGGACGTCTCCAAGAAGCAGGGCTTCATGAAGCTGCGCACCGACGAGGGCGTGGACTACTACATTTTCCTGCGCGAGCAGACCCGGGCAACGGGCTTCGGCAGGCCCACGGTGTTCTACGCCCAGTCCGGCGGCAGGCTCTACGCGGTGCACCTGCGCCTCACCGACGGCTCCGGGTTCGACGCCCTGCGGCTCGAACTGGAGGACATCTACGGCAAGGGCAAGGTGTCGGGCAAATCGGTGCGCTGGCGGGTTGGCCCTGTGCGGGTGAAGCTCTCCCCGGACCAGGGGGGCACCATGAAGCTCTCCTTCTACAACCCCACCGCCGCCAGCATCACCGCCGCCCAGCGCGAGGCCGAGCCCTCCGGGGACGAGTTGGCCAAGCTCCTGCCGGACGACTACCTGCCCATCAAGGGTCCGAACCTGGGCGCGCCCATCCAGCAGCCCGACGACCCGGGCATCGACCTGCTGCCCTACCTGCGTCAGGGCCGCAAGCTCTTGAAGATCAAGACCAACTAGCGGCCTCGGCTTTCCAGAGGATGACAGAGAAAGGGCTCCGGGACGTACGTCCCGGAGCCCTTTTGGTTCGTTGATTTTCTGAAGGCTAGGCCGACTTGACCACGCCCAGCCTGCCCAGAATCTCACCCACCTTGCCCTGCACGTTCTGGGTGGCCTTGGCCACCAGGGCCAGGTTCACCAGGGCCACGGCCTCGGCCTTGAAGTGCATGGCCGTCCAGAGCGCGGTGAGGCCCTGGGCCAGCTCCGGCTCCATGTTGGAGAGGCGGATGGCCTCGGCCAGTTCCTGGCCGGTTTTGGCCTTGAACAGCAGCCATTTCTGGCTGGCTGGGTCGTCCTCGAAGAAGAGTTTCTGGCGGATGCGGTTGAAGCCCTGGGCGGCAAGCGCCTCCACGCCCTGGCGCGATGCGCGGCGCTGGCGCAGGCAGCGGACCTGGACCTTGCCAGCGTCCTCGGCGACCCTGGCGCTCAGCAGGGCGCACAGCGAATGCTCGATCATCAGGGTGAAGGCGGCGGCCAGGGAGGCGGGGGCGAAGGTTCCGGCCACGTGCAGGATGGACTCGCGCTCCCGGGGGGGGAATTCGCTCAGGGCCTTCTGCAGGTCCTCCCGGGAGATGCCCAGGGAGAAGGCCGCGCCCACGGCCAGGGCCGTGGCCTGGTCGCGCAGGAAGGCCTTGCGCGCGGCCAGCTTCTGGGCCTTGCGGGTGGGAGTCTCGGATTCGTCGTCCTGCGGTTCGGGCTCCTCGTCCTCGGCGGCCTCGTAGGGCTTGTTGTCCACGAGCACGTCCAGGTAGCGCTGGGCCACGGGGTCCACGGAGGCCACCAGGCCAAGCAGCTCGAAATCCTGCCGGGGGGGCTTGCCGGGCAGCAGCGGCGTGGCGGAGCCTGCATAGAACGCGGCCAGGGACTGGGCCGCGCGCTGGGCCTGGGCGTCCTGCCGGGCGTTCTCGAAGGACTGCTGCAGGCGCGTCTTGTCGATCTGCTTGTCGGTGCCGGGCATCTCGTCAAGGAAGGCGTCCAGCGGGCAGCGCACGGCGATGAAGCCGCCCTCCCTGGCGATGCGGAAGGCGTCCTTCTCCAGCAGCTCCTCATAGGCCTTCTTGACGAACCCGGTAACGAAACGCTCCAGCAGGGCCTTCCAGTAGCGGTCGTCGGAGAAGCCCGCGTGGGTCAGCTCCTCGATGTCGGCCAGGGCCGACTCGCCGAAGCGCTCCAGGATGACGTCGTTGAAGTCGTCTCGCACGGCGCCCGAGAGCAGGATGTAGCCCTGCATGCATTTGAGCAGCAGGGTCTCCAGGTTGGCCAACTGGTGCAGCAGGTCGTCCACCTGGTCCTTGGCGTTGACGCGGGAGGCCACCTCGTACTGGTTGAGCGTGGTCAGGAACTGGCCCATCCACTCGCGGTAGACGGCGTGGGCGGGCAGCAGCTCGCAGCGGGTGGTGATGGCGCTCACCAGGTTGTTCTGGTCGCTCTCCAGGGAGGGAAATTCGCTCAGGCGCTCGCGGTTGGCCAGGAGCACGGCCAGCAGCACCTCGCGCTCCACCGCCTCGCGCCGGGAGGAGATCTCCTTGAGGCGGCGCAGGGTGGCCAGGCAGCTGTCCAGGCGGGTCGTGAGTGCGGCGATGCTCATTGCGTTCTCTCCCAAGCGGCAAAGACGCAGCGGATATTACAGGAAAATGTCAGGGAAAAAAAGACTAACCTGTAGGCCTGCGGACCTGGCTCGCCGGGCGCGTGGCCCCGAGCAGGGCGGCGGCCAGGGCCAAGGCGGCGGCGCAGGCCAGAGAGGCGTCGAAGCCCGCGACGAAGGCTGCGGTTTCGGTCTGCCCGGCGGCCAGGGCCCGGGTGTGGAAGGCCTCGTACACGGCCGTGGCCAGGGCGATGCCGCTGACCATGCCCAGGTTGCGCACCAGGGCCATGACGGACCCGGCCACGCCGCTCTTCTCCCTGGGCGCGCTGCCCAGCACGGCGTTGTTGTTGGGGGAGAGGAACAGCCCCATGCCCACGCCCAGCACGGCCTGGCCCGCCACGCAGCGCAGCAGGCTGGAGTCCGGTACCAGCAGGGTGTGCGACCAGAGCCCGGCGGCGGTGAGGCCCATGCCAAGGCCCGTGAGCAGGGCGTGGCTCGTCTTTTCGGAGAGCAGGCCGCTCACCGGGGCCACGAAGGTCATGGCCAGGGGCATGGCGGCCATGATCAGCCCCGCCTTCTGGGAGCTGAAACCGCACACGCGCACCAGGAAGAAGGGCAGCATCACGGCGTTGGTGAGCATGGACATGAAGGCCAGCAGGGAGGCGATGTTGCCCACCAGCAGCGCGCGGATGCGAAACAGGGCCAGGTCGACAAGGGGGTGCTCCACGCGGGCCTGGCGGCGCAGGAACAGCCAGATGCCCAGGGCGGCGGTCCCGGCGCAGGCCAGTGTGCCGGGCGAGACCCAGCCCCAGCGCCCGCCGTGGGTGATGGCCACCAGCAGGAAGACGATGCCGACGGCATAGAACGCGGCCCCGGCGAAATCGAAGCTCTGGGCCACCGGGCGTCTGTCGTCCGGCAGCACCCTGGAGGAGAGGACCATGCCCAGGATGCCCACGGGCACGGTGACGTAGAAGATGGAGGGCCAGCCGAACGCGCCCACCAGCAGCCCGCCCAGCGACGGCCCCGCAAGCGAGCCCAGGGAGACCACCATGCCGATCATGCCCAGGGCGCGTCCGCGCTCCGGGCCGGGGAAGCTCTGCACCACGATGGCCGGGCCGTTGGCCATGAGCATGGCCGCGCCCACGCCCTGCAGCGCCCGCCCGCCGATGAGCCACCAGATGCCCGGGGCCAGGCCGCACACCGCGGAGGCCAGCGTGAACAGGAAGAAGCCCGCGCCGTAGAGCGAGCGCCTGCCGCGCATGTCCCCCAGGCGGCCGAACGCGGGCAGCAGGCAGGCGATGACCAGCAGATAGACGGTGATGACCCACTGGGCGAAGGGCAGATCCGCTCCGAAGCCGTGGGCGATGGTGGGCAGGCCCACGTTGACGATGCCGCCGTCCAGGGTGGCCATGAAGGTGCCCGTGGCCGAAACCGCGAGGCAGGCCCAAGGGCGGGCGGCGAAAATATTTTTTTCGGGATTTTGAGACATGGCGTAACCGTTTCGACCCGGGTGCACTACTCCTTTTGACAGCCCCTTGCAATGGCGTTAAAAATCGTGGCAATTACGCTAAGAATCCGCAGGAATCCCCGCCTGTGGGAAAGGATATCATGAAGAGCCGTTTTGGCCTGCGGGCGTTGTGGCTGGTGGCCGTGTTCTCCCTCATGTTGGCGGGATGCTCCGGCGACGAGAAAAAACGCAGCCAGGCCCGGCCTCCCGCTCCCGTCTCCGTGGCGGTGGCCGAGTCGGGCACGGTGCCCGTGCGCATCACCGCCGTGGGCAACGTGGAGCCGGTGCGCAGCGTGGCCGTGCGCACCCAGGTGGGCGGCCAGATCGTGGAGCAGCGCGTGCGCGACGGCCAGGAGGTCGCCGCCGGGGAGGTGCTCTTCGTGCTGGACGGCAGGCCCTTCAAGGCCGCGCTGCTCCAGGCCCAGGGCAAGCTGGAGCGCGACCAGGCCCTGCTCAAGCGCGCCGAGGACGACCTGGCCCGCTACACCGGCCTCAAGCAGAAGGACGTGGTCAGCCAGCAGCAGTTCGACCAGGCCCAGTCCGACGCCAAGAGCCTGCGCGGCTCCATCAAGCTCTCCGAGGCCGAGATCGAGCAGGCCAAGCTCCAGTTGGAGTATTCGGTCATCAAGGCCCCCTTCGCCGGGCGCGTGGGCACGGTTCAGGTCAACGTGGGCAACGTCATCAAGGCCAACGACGACCGCAGCCTGCTCACCCTGGTGCAGATACAGCCCATCTACGTAAGCTTCTCCGTACCCGAGCAGCACCTGCCCGAAGTGGCCTCCCGCCTGGGCAAGACCCCCCTCGAAGTGACCGCCTTTCTGGCCGGCGACGACGCCAACCCCGAGCGCGGCGTGCTGGCCTCCGTGGACAACGCCGTTGACCGCACCACGGGCACCATCCGGCTCAAGGGCCTGTTCCAGAACGACTCCAAGCGCCTGTGGCCCGGCCAGTTCGCCAAGGTGGCGCTCAACCTGGCCAACCGCGAGGGGGTGGTCAGCGTGCCCTCCCCGGCGGTGCAGCAGGGCCTGCAGGGCAGCTACGTCTACGTGGTGACGCCGCAGAACACGGCCGAGTTCCGCCTGGTGGAGACCGGCGGGAGCATCGAGGGCCGCACCATCGTCAGCAAGGGCCTCTCCGGCGGGGAGACCGTGGTCACGGACGGGCACGTGCGTCTGGCCCCCGGCTCCGCGGTGGAGGTCAAGAATCCGTCAGCGGGCGCCAAAGCGCCGGACGCCAAAGCCCCTGACGCGAAGGCCAAGGGCGACGCCCAGGGCGTGGAAGGGAAGGCCCAATGAGCCTTTCCACCGGTTTCATCCGCCGCCCGGTCATGACCACGCTGGTCATGGCCGCCATGCTCATTTTCGGGGTCATGGGCTACCTGAACCTGCCCGTCTCCGACCTGCCCAACGTGGACTTCCCCACCATCCAGGTCACGGCGACCTTCCCCGGGGCCTCCCCCGAGACCATGGCCGCCTCGGTGGCCACCCCGCTGGAGAAGCAGTTCTCCACCATCGCGGGGCTGGACTCCATGAGCTCCAGCTCCACCCTGGGCATCACCAAGATCACCCTGCAGTTCGACCTCAACCGCAACATCGACGCCGCCGCGCAGGACGTCAACTCCGCCATCGCCCTGGCCGTCAAGGACACCCCGGCGGAAATGACCACCCCGCCCACCTACCGCAAGGTGAACCCGGCGGACCAGCCCGTGCTCTACCTGGCCATCACCTCGCCCACCATGCGGCTCTCGGACTTGAACGAATACGCCGAGACGCTCATCGCCCAGCGCATCTCCATGGTCACGGGCGTCTCCCAGGTGGTGGTGTACGGCTCCCAGAAGTACGCGGTGCGCATCCAGTTGGACCCCGACGCCCTGGCCAGCCGAGAGATCGGCGTGGACGAGGTGGCCGAGGCCGTGCGCAAGGCCAACGCCAACCTGCCCACCGGCACCATCTCCGGCCCCAGCAAGGAGTTCACGGTCCAGGCCTCGGGGCAGCTTCTGCGCGCGGAATTCTACGGGCCCATCATCGTGGCCTACCGCAACGGCTCGCCCGTGCGCTTAAGCGAGATCGGGCGCGCCATGGACTCGGTGGAGAACGACCGCCGCCGCAACTATTACAACGGCGAGCCCGGCTTCGTGCTTGCCGTCATGCGCCAGCCCGGCACCAACACCGTGGCCGTGGTGGACGCCGTGAAGAAGCTGCTGCCCGGATTCAAGGTGCAACTGCCCGAAGCCGTGAACATGGAGATCATGATCGACCGCTCCGTCTCCATCAAGGACTCGGTGGAGGACGTCAAATTCACCCTGCTGCTCACCGTGGGCCTGGTGGTGGCGGTGATCTTCCTGTTCCTGCGCAACGTCTCGGCCACGGTGATCCCCTCGCTGGCCCTGCCGCTTTCGCTCATGGGCACGTTCGCGCTCATGTACCAGTTCGGGTTCAGCCTGAACAACATATCGCTCATGGCGCTCACGCTCTCGGTTGGCTTCGTGGTGGACGACGCCATCGTCATGCTGGAGAACGTGGTGCGCCACATGGAGATGGGCAAGCCGCCGCTCCAGGCCGCCTACGAGGGCGCCAAGGAAGTCAGCTTCACCATCCTCTCCATGACCATCTCGCTCACGGCGGTGTTCATCCCCGTGCTGTTCATGGGCGGCGTGGTGGGCAGGCTCTTCAAGGAGTTCGCGGTCACCATCTGCGTGGCCATCCTGTTCTCGGGCTTCGTCTCCCTGTCGCTTACGCCCATGCTCTGCTCCAAGTGGCTGAGACCCCACCACGACAAGAAGCCCGGGCGGATCTCCGCCGCCATCGAGGCCGGGTTCGAGGGCCTGCTGCGCCTCTATGACCGCGCCCTCACCTGGGTCATCGCGCACCGCAGGCTGACCATGGCCTTCTCGCTCTCCCTGCTGGTGGTCACGGGCTGGCTGTTCTCGGCTATCCCCAAGGGCTTCCTGCCCAGCGAGGACATCGGCCAGGTCATGATGATGACCGAGGCCGAGCAGGGCATCAGCTTCCCGGCCATGCTGGAGAAGCAGAAGCGGATCATGGACATCGTGGGCCGCGACGAGAACATCGAGGGCTTCATGTCCGTGGTGGGCGCGGGCGGCCCGGTGGCCACGCTCAACTCCGGGCGCATGTTCATAAAGCTCAAGCCCCGGCACGAGCGCCCGCTCTCGGCCGACCAGCTCATCCAGAAGCTCAGGCCCCAGCTTTCCAAGGTGCCCGGGATCATGGCCTTCCTGCAGAACCCGCCCTCCATCCGCCTGGGCGGCAACTTCACCAAGGGCCTCTACCAGTACACCCTGCAAAACCCCGACACCCAGGATCTTTTCAAGTATTCGGCAGAGTTGGAGGAGAAGCTCAAGGAAGTCCCCATGCTCCAGGACGTCAACTCCGACCTGCAGCTCAAGAACCCCCAGATCATGCTGGAGATCGACCGGGACAAGACCTCGGCCCTGGGCATAAGCGTGCAGCAGATCGAGGACGCGCTCTACACCTCCTACGGCACGCGGCAGGTCTCCACCATCTACGCGCCCAACAACTCCTACCAGGTCATCATGGAGGTGCTGCCCGGGTTCCAGAGCGACCCCTCGCTCATGTCCCGGCTGTACGTGCGCTCCCCGGTGAACATGAAGCTCGTGCCCCTGGACGTGCTGGTCAAGCGCAAGATGGGCGTGGGCCCGCTCTCGGTGAACCACTCCGGCCAGCTGCCCTCGGTGACCATCTCCTTCAACCTGGCCCCGGGCGTCTCGCTCTCGCAGGCCGTGGAGGAGGTGGGCAAGATCTCGCGCCAGGTGCTGCCCGCTTCCTTCACCACCAAGTTCGAGGGAACGGCCCAGGCCTTCCAGTCCTCCATGACGGGGCTTTCGGTGCTGGTGATCCTCTCCATCGTGGTCATCTACATCGTGCTGGGCATCCTCTACGAGTCCTTCATCCACCCGCTGACCATCCTCTCGGGCCTGCCTTCAGCGGGCGTGGGCGCGCTGGCAACGCTGATGGCCTTCGGCATGAACCTGGACATCTACGGGTTCGTGGGCATCATCATGCTCATAGGCATCGTGAAGAAGAACGCCATCATGATGATCGACTTCGCCCTGGAGGCCCAGCGTGAGCAGAACCTGAGCCCGGCCCAGGCCATCTACCAGGGCTGCCTGGTGCGCTTCAGGCCCATCATGATGACCACCATGGCCGCGCTCATGGGCACGCTGCCCATCGCCCTGGGTTTCGGCGCGGGCGCGGAGGCGCGCAGGCCCCTGGGCCTGGCCGTGGTGGGCGGGCTGATGGTTTCGCAGTTGCTCACGCTCTTCTTTACGCCGGTCTACTACATCTACCTGGACCGCTTCCAGGCCTGGCTGGCAAGGGGCGGGCGCAAGGAAGGCGGCTCGCAAGGCGAGGCCGCCGCGCAGCACTGATCGCGGGGAGAGGAGTGTTCACGCTTCGGCTCCAGCCCCTTGCGTGCCGGGACGCCTGCTGTATTTGAAGAACAGCAGCCGACTCAGCGCGGATGGGGCCGGAGCCGGAGCAGCCGGGTTCGCGCGGTCCATCCGCACGGCGCAGCGGCATCCTGGCAAGGCGGGGCGCTCCGGTCCGGAAGGGGCCGTGAGGCCGAGCCGCCGGGAGCAGGCCAGGCCCGCAGGCAGGGCGGCATCTCCAGGCGATTGGCCTTTTGCGGCGCCGCGAAGGCGCGAGCGGCAGGGCCGCGTAAAGGGCGGGCTTACATCTCCAGCAGGTGTGAGCGGGCCAGGGCCAGCACTTCGTCGTAGCTGCGGCGGGCCTTGAGGGCCAGGGCCAGGTCCAACCCCAGGCGCATCTTGTGGGCGGTGTCCAGCAGGATGTCCCGGGCCTGGGCCTCCAGCCTGCGGCGGATGTAGGGCTCCTCCAGACCGTCGATGCACAGGCGCAGGGCGTCCGCCATGAAGGGGAAGGGCATGCCCGGCAGGAACACCTGCAGGCCCGTCCTGGCGTCGCGCCGGGCCCAGAGCGTGAACACCAGCAGCTTGAGCACCAGCTCCTCGGGGCGCGTGGTGTGCGAGACGTCGGGGAACACGGCCATGTCCAGCTTGTTCGCCCGCATGGTCTCGATGAGGTTCTGGGCCTGCTCCATGAGCCGCGTCTCCTGCGAGACGGGCAGCCCGAACCCGCCGGAGAGCGTTATCAGGGTCTTGCGCGGGTTCTCGCCCGAGGCGATGGCGCAGGCGGCCTGGCGCATGGCCCTGAACTTGCGGCGGAAGTCGCGCAGCAGCACCTGCGACTTGTTGCGGGCCATGCGCTCCATCAGGGCCTCGTCCATGTTGGAGGCGGCCGCACCCAGCAGCAGGCGCGTATAGGGCTCGGCCGCGTATTGCAGCTCGTCGGAGATGGCCTGCGGGCCGCGCTTGGTGTCGGCCAGGCGTTTGACGGAGAGCCAGTAAGCCGCGTACCCTGCGGGAGCGATGGTGACGAGGTCCAGCGAGGACTGCGTGTTGCTGGAGTCAGACATGCGCCCACTGTGCAGAATCAAGCCCCTGGAGGCAAGCGTCCGGTGATGATCGATCCGTTCCAGAACAAGAAATCGGCCTGTTGACCGCCTAGGAAACCGGCGGTCCAGCCGGAACCCGTTTCCTGCTCCTCCTTCGGCCCGGATAGCTCCGCGCCGCCCCAGAGCGACGCCCAACCGTGCGGCCCCGAAACCTGCGGGCTCGGCCCGGCGGGCGGCGCATCGCCGGGCGAGATGCCTGGCTTCAGGCGCTGGCACTTCGTCGCCAGCTTCATGGAGACCCCCATCGGCCCCGTCCCCGTGGTCAAGACCGCGCTCGAGCGCCCGGACCGCATCGGCGCGGCCCTGGTGCGCCTGGGCATCGGGCGCGGGCGCTACCGCGTGGCCCCGGGGCTCTACGCCGTGGGCGCGCCCGGGCCGGAGAGCCCGGTGCTGGTCACCGCCAACTACAAATTGACCTTCGACTCCCTGCGCAAGGAGCTCACGGGCCTGAGCGCCTGGATCCTGGTGCTGGACACGGCCGGGGTGAACGTCTGGTGCGCGGCGGGCAAGAAGACCTTCGGCACCATGGAGCTGGCCCGGCGCGTGGCCTCCATCGGGCTCACGGAGGTGGTC
>JBKICO010000058.1:0-12564 GCA_046567065.1 Acidobacteriota bacterium | reverse complement strand
CAGGCCGCCAGCAGGTTCCGCCGTCCGCCATCCCGGAAATGGTTCAGGGCGAAGTGCAGGCTCAGGATGCCCATGAGCAGGGCCGCGCTGTCGGGCTTGAGCCGCGTCTCGAACCCGGTGAGAAAAGGCGTGAGCGCCAGCAGCCAGGCCGCCCAGACCCCCGCCGGGCGGGAGACGTGGCGCGAGAGCAGCAGCCAGCCCGCCAGGGGCAGCCACATGGTGAAGGCCAGCAACTGGTAGACGGCGAAGGCCTTGTAGGCGCGCTCCAGCTCCTGGGGGTAGAGCAGGTAGAGGGAGGGGTCCTCGAAGCGGGTGATGAGGCCCAGGCGGTCCAGCGCGGCCATGACCGGCCGAGCAGCGTGCAGCACCGGCCCGCCAACGCCGAACAGGTAGGAGAAGCGGTCCTCGTGCAGGGTGGAGTAGCCCAGGGCCGCGCGCAGCCCGATGACGCCGTCGTCCTCGAAGGTGTTGACGCGCAGGGGCTTGGAGGTGTTGAGCGGATAGCCCTCGGGGTCGGCCGCGCCGCGCAGGCCCGTGATGGCCGTGAGTTGCGCGGCCAGCAGCAGGAACACGGCCAGCAGCACCGCGACCGGGGGCCGCGCGGCCCCGCTCCCCGCATCCGGGCCGCACCCGGCAGGACGGCGGCCGCTCGTCATGCTTTCTCCCCGGTGCGCAGCGTTCCTAGTGTCGAGTATGCGAAATTCGCCCATATGGTTCCAGTGCGCAACACACGAAAACCATTGATTTTAATTTTGAAAAACATGCCATGTTTTTCAAAATCGCGACACTAGCGCCCACGGGCCTGGTAGCGGTTGATCTTGCCCTCCAGCCTGCGGGAGAAGGCCGTAAGCACGTAGCAGATCACGAAATACATCGCCGCGATGGCGATGAATATTTCCGAGGGGGCGTTCATGGTCCTGTTGTTGATCTGCGTGGCGGCCTTGGTCAGCTCGGTCACGCCGATGATGAAGCCCAGGGAGGTGTCCTTGGTGAGCGAGACGAACTGGTTCACGAAGGAGGGGATCATGTTGAACAGCGCCTGCGGCAGGATCACGTAGATCATGGCCTGCGTGTGGGAGAGCCCCGAGCCCCGCGCGGCCTCCATCTGCCCCTTGGGCAGCGAGAGAACGCCCGCGCGCACGATCTCCGCGATGTAGGCGCTGGTGAACACGATCAGCGCGATCATCGCCGCCTGCTCGCCCGGCAGGCTCTTGCCCAGGATCACCGGGGCCAGGAAATAGAACCAGAAGATGACCATCAAGAGCGGCGTGCCCCGGATGATCTCGATGTAGATCAGCGCGGGCACGCGCAGCCACGCCTTCTTGGAGAGGCGGAAAACGCCCACCAGCAGGCCCAGCCAGAACGCGCCGAAGATGCCCACCAGGGCCATGACGATGGAGAGGGCCAGGCCGCCCAGAGGCCCCTTGGGGTAGGCCCCCAGGAGCAGGTAGCTCATGTTGTTCCAGACTACATCCCAGTGCATGGCTTACCTTCCCAGGCGCAGCACGCGCACGTTGTAGATCTGGATGGCGCTCGAAACCAGCAGCGATATGCTCAGGTAGATGAGCGTGGCCGCGGTGAAGGCCTCGAAGCCGTGGAAAGTCTGGGACTCGATCTGGCGGGCCATGTAGGTCAGGTCCATGACGCCGATGGTCATCACCAGGGAGGAGTTCTTGATCAGGTTCAAAAACTGCGAGATCAGGGGCGGAATGATGATCCTGAAGGCTTGAGGCAGGATCACGTAGCCCATGGCCTGCAGGAAGGAGAGCCCACAGGCCCGCGAAGCCTCGAGCTGCGTCTTGGGGATGGCGTAAATGCCGGAGCGCAGGTCCTCCGCGATAAAGGCGGCGGTGTACACCGTGAGCGAAATGACGCCCGCGGCGAACTCGAAATCCTGGGCGTAGAGCCACTTGTTCCATGATGCGGGCAGCACCGCGGCGGAACCGAAATACCAGAAGAATATCTGCACGAGCAGCGGCGTGTTTCGGAAGAACTCCGTGAAGGAGGCGCTGATCCATTCGAGCGCCTTGACCCTGGTCAGGCGCATGACGCAGATGAGCGTGCCCAGCGTCAGGGAAAGGACGATGGACAGCGCGGAAATCTTGAGGGTGGTCACGAGGCCCTCGGCGAGCATTGCGCCGTATTCCCCGCTGACCACGAGACCCCAGTCGAATTGATACGCCAACGTGCTGCTCCTGTCGGGGCCTTCCGCCCCTTTCCCGCCCGGAGGCCGGGCCTCGCGCGGGGAAAGCCGGAGGGGCGCGCGGCCCCTCCGGTGGTCAAGCTTCTGCTAGGGCCAGAGTTCCATGGTCCAGGTCAGGGGGATGTAGTACTTGGTGTCCTTGCCGAACCACTTGTTGTAGATCTGCTGGTACTTGCCCTCGGTCCACAGGTCCATCAGGGCGAAGTTGATGGCGTCGCGCAGCTTGGACTCGTTCTCGATGATGCCCAGGCCGTAAGGCTCGGCGGAAATGGCTTCGCCCACCACGGCGAAGTCGTCGGGCTTGTCGTCCTTGTTGCGCAGGCCGTGCAGGATGGCTTCGTCGGTGGTCACGGCTTCGACCTTGCCCTGCTTGAGGGCCAGGAAGGCCTCGGGGTAGGTCTCGAAGGAGATGATGGTGGCCTGGGGCTGGGCGGCCTTGGCGTTCTTCTCGGAGGTGGAGCCCTTGGCGGAGCCGATCTTCTTGCCGGCCAGGTCCTTGATGGACTTGATGCCGCCGTCCTTCTTCACCAGGAGCTTCTGGTCCGTGGAGAAGTAGGTGATGGAGTAGTCGATGGTCTTGTCGCGCTCGCGGGAGTGGGTCATGGTGGCGGCCACCACGTCGATCTCGCCCTGGCTGAGCATGGGGATGCGGGTGGAGGAGGTGACCGGCTTGATCTCGAGCTTCACGCCCATCTTCTCGGCGATGGCGGCCATCAGATCGATCTCGAAGCCCACGATCTGCTTGCTGGCCTCGTCAACGTAGCCGAAGGGGGGCTGCGAGTCCTTCACGCCGGCGACCAGGACACCCTTCTTCTTGATGTCCTCGAACTTGGTGGCCAGCGCCGGAAGGGCGGACAAGGCCAGGACCAGGATGGCCGTAACGGCAACGGCAAAACGCTTCATCGTCGAACCTCCTCGCGGTTGCAGGTTGGGCTAGAGAATTTCCTTCAGGAAAGCGCGGGTGCGCTCGTGCTTGGGATTCTTGAAGAATTCGCTGGGCGGCCCTTCCTCGATGATCTCGCCGCCGTCCATGAAGATAACCCTGTCGGCCACTTCGCGGGCGAAGCCCATCTCGTGGGTGACGCAGAGCATGGTCATGCCGTCGCGGGCCAGGTCCTTCATGACGTTGAGGACTTCGTTGATCATCTCCGGGTCCAGCGCGGAGGTGGGTTCGTCGAAGAGCATGACCTTGGGGCGCATGGCCAGGGCGCGGGCGATGGCCACGCGCTGCTGCTGCCCGCCGGAAAGTTCGGCCGGATACTTGTAGGCCTGATCGTGGATGCCAACGCGCTCGAGCAGGTCCAGCGCCAGGCGTTCGGCGTCGGCCTTGTCCATCTTGCGCACCTTGATGGGCGCCAGGGTGACGTTCTTGAGCACGGAGAGGTGCGGATAGAGGTTGAACTGCTGGAAGACGATGCCGATCTCGGAGCGCAGGAGATTGACGTCCACCGAGGAGTCGTGGATGTCACGGCCGTCGAAGAGGATGGTGCCGCGCTGGTATTCCTCCAGGCGGTTGACGCAGCGGATCAAGGTGGACTTGCCCGAGCCAGAAGGCCCGCAGATGACCAGCACCTCGCCCTGCTCCACGGCCTCTTCGATGCCCTTGAGCACGTGGAAATCCCCGTACCATTTGTGCACATCCTTGAATTCGATCATGGGCATCAGCTTCGTTCCTCCGGCAAAAATAAACACAATCGACAAACTCGGCAGACTACCCGGAAATCCCGCCATGTCAAGGCTGGCCTTCCCTCCGGGGCTCTCCTCCCCTTTCCAGGGTGGCGAGCATGCCCATCTCCGCCTCCGGGCAGCCCAGCCGGAGCGATACGGCCCTTTGCGCCTCCCTGGCGCGGCCCGCTCCCGGCGCCGCGCCCGAGAGCACCCGCCCCACATGGGCGCAAATGGCCGCCAGCACGGACCGCACGGCCTCTTCCGGCCCGGCGGACGCCGCCCGCGCCGCGCTGGGGGCTTCGGCCACCACCGCCCGCATCCTCTCGCCGAGGTGCAGGGTGTAGCGCAACACGCCCCCGCCCTGCAGCGCGGCTTCGCCGGGGTGGACATGGCCCATGCCGGCCAGCTCGGCCCGCGTGATCGCGCCCAACGCCTTGAGCGGGCAGCCCACGAACCGGGGAAAGGCCCGCTCCAGGGCGCCCACCAGCCCGCGCTCGGCCCGGCGCTCCCCCGGGGGGCCGAGCAGCGCGTCGAGCTCCTTGCGGCGGGCCTCCTCCTGGCGGGAGTATTCCTCCAGCACAAGGCAGAACTGCTCGCTGGTGAGGGCCCTCTGGGTCAGCAGGGCCTCGCCCAGATGCACCTGGTGCACGTGCTGGCGGAAGAGCAGGTCGTCCATGTCCCCGCGCGAGGCGTAGCCCTCGGCCACTGCCAGCTCGCCGAAGCTCAGGTCGGCCGCGCGCTGGGCCGTCAGGACGGCGCGCACCTGCTCCGGCGTGAGCAGCCCGGCCTCCTCGGCCAGGTCGCCCAGCCTGCGGTTGGCCTCCATCTGCAGGGCGACGGCCTGGTCGAGCTGGTGCTGCGTCACCAGCCCCTTTTTGAGCAGGTAATGCCCCAGGAACAGTTGCCTCATCCCTCTCCCCGTTTGGCGGTTTCGGTCTCGAAGCTGGAAAGTTCAAGGCCGCTGACCGCGATGGTTTCCAGGGACTTCTCGCGGATGCGCTCCACGAACAGCAGCGCCTCCGGAAATTTGCGGCGGCATTCGAGGGCCAGGTCCAGCATGCGCCTGGCCGCCCGGAGCCGCCCCGTCTCGTAGAGGTTCCTGGCCAGGTTGTAATAGAGGTGCTCGTCGTCGCGGCTCAGGCGCAGGGCCTTGCAGTAATGGATCATGGCCTGCTTGTGCATGCCCGCCTTGCGCAGCTTGATGCCGAATTCGTTGAAAAGGTGCTTGTGCTCGGGGGCGGTCGCGCCCGAGAGGCGCGATATGCGCCTGAACACCAGGAGCGCGCCTTCCTTCTCGCCCCGGTCCAGGTAGGTCAGGCCCAGGCCGAAGCTCGCGCGCACGTGCTGCTCGTCCAGGCGCAGGGCGTTCTTGAACTCGAACTCGGCGGAAAACAGCGCCCCGTCCTGGCGCAGGCTTTCGGCCCGGTCCACCGTCTTCTCCAGGGAGGCCAGGGCCGGGAGCATGTGCTCCAGGTAGATGTCCGGCGCGGGGATGAAGGATTTGAACAGCTTCTCCCTGTCGATGACGCGCTTGCGCCCCAGAGGCACGTACTGCTGGGAGAGGGGCTGACAGACGATCTCGCCCGCGGGGGACTCCTCCACGTAGACGTACACGGTCTGCCTTACCCGGCGCTTGGTGGCGCCGAAGCCGACCACGGTCACGCTCACGGTGGAAAATACGCCTTTGATGGCCTGCC
Organism: Acidobacteriota bacterium; assembly: GCA_046567065.1. Lineage (GTDB taxonomy): Bacteria > Desulfobacterota > Desulfovibrionia > Desulfovibrionales > Desulfovibrionaceae > Fundidesulfovibrio. The sequence goes on along the minus strand of JBKICO010000058.1, from coordinate 6,996 downwards.
CGTACTGCTTGTGGGTATCGAAGGTCATCGTGCCCGGTCCCTATCAAATTAGCCATCGGCCGTCCACGCACGTGTACGCCTGATCGAAATTGCTGATGACCGGGGAGCTTCGATGGGCTAAAGACCGCAGCCATGAAGAGCGACCTCGAATCCCTGCGCATCCGGCGCGACGCCGACGGCACCCCCGTGGCGGGCAAGCCCCGCTGGCGGCCCGGCGCCAAGACCTGGACCGCCGCCCTGGCCCTGGCGGCCCTGGCCCTGTGGTGGTTCATGCCCCGCACCACCCAGGTGGAGACGGTGCAGGCCGTGCTGGTGCACCCCACCCGCGCCCTGACCCTGGTCAACGCCACAGGTTACGTGGTGGCGGACCGCAAGGCCGCCGTGGCCTCCAAGATCACCAGCAGGCTGGTCTGGCTGGGCGTGGAGGAAGGCAGCCGCGTGCGCAAGGGCGACGTGATCGCACGGCTCGAAGGCGAAGACGTGGCCGCCGCGCTCAAGCAGGCCGAGGCCGACCTGTCCGCCGCCCGCTTCATGGTGGACCAGACCAAGGCCGAGCTCGACGACGCCACACTGAACCATGACCGCTTCCGCGAGCTGGACAAGCGCAAGGTGGTGGCCCGCTCCGAATTCGACCAGGCCGTGGCCCGCTACCGCAAGGCCCAGGCCGCCCACGAGAACGCCGTGCGCCTGGTGGCCGCGCGCAAGGCCGCCCTGGAGCTGGCCAAGGCCAACCTGGAGTACACCGTGGTGCGCGCGCCCTTCGACGCAGTGGTGCTCACCAAGAGCGCGGACGTGGGCGACATCGTGACCCCGCTCTCGGCCTCGGCCACGTCCAAGGCCTCGGTTGTCACCCTGGCGGACCTGGGCTCCCTGCAGATCGAGGCCGACGTTTCCGAATCGAACCTGGCCAAGGTGCGCCAGGGCCAGCCCGTGGAGATCATGCTCGACGCCTACGGCGAGGAGCGCTTCCCCGGCCGCGTGCACATGATCGTGCCCACGGCGGACAAATCCAAGGCCACGGTGATGGTCAAGGTGCGCTTCGACGAGTTGGATCAGCGCGTGCTGCCGCAGATGAGCGCCAAGGTGGCCTTCCTGGAGCGCGCCCCCACCGCGCAGGAGCTGGCCCCGCGCCTGGCCGTGCCCCTGCGCGCCCTGACCGGGCCGGAGAACGCCAGGGCCGTGTTCCTGGTCGACGGCGGCAAGGCCCGCCTGACCCCCGTCACCCTGGGCATGAAGCTGGGCGACATGGTGGAGATCACCTCGGGGCTTTCCGCCGGGGACAAGGTGGTGCTCTCCCCGCCCGAGACCCTCAAGGACGGCGGCCGCGTGGAGGCCGCCGGGAAATGAGCTCCGGCCCCCTGATCGAGATCCGCCGCCTGTACAAGTCCTACACGCGCGGCGGGCAGGCCATCCCCGTGCTCACGGATGTCTCCTTCGAGATCGGGCGCGGGGAGTTCCTGGCCCTCATGGGCCCCTCGGGCTCGGGCAAGTCCACCCTGCTCAACTGCCTGGCCGGCATCGACCGGGTGGACTCGGGCGAGATCGTGGTCAACGGGCAGGACATCACCCTGCTGGACGAAACCGGCCTTGCCCGCTGGCGCAGCCGCAGCGTGGGCTTCATCTTCCAGTTCTACAACCTGATCCCCGTGCTCACGGCCCACGAGAACGTGGAGCTGCCCCTGCTGCTCACCGGCCTTACCCGCCGGGAGCGCCGCGAGCACGCCGCGGCCGCCCTGGCCGCCGTTGGGCTCTCCGACCGCAGCGACCACTACCCGGCCCAGCTCTCCGGCGGGCAGCAGCAGCGCGTGGCCATCGCCCGCGCCGTGGTCACGGACCCGGACATCCTGGTGGCGGACGAGCCCACCGGCGACCTGGACCGCGCCTCCGCCGAGGAGATCCTCACCCTGATGAACCGCCTGAACCAGGAGCTGGAGAAGACCATCATCATGGTCACGCACGACCCGCGCGCCGCACAGGAGGCCCACGTGCTGCGCCACCTGGACAAGGGGGAGCTCTCCCGTGCTGCTGATACGCCTGGCCGTTAGGAACGCCTTCCGCCACCGGCTGCGCTCCGTGCTGACCATCCTGGGTGTGGCCGTGGCCATCCTGGCCTTCGGCGTGCTGCGCACCGTGGTGGACGCCTGGTACTCCGGCGTGGAGGCCAGCGCCGCCGACCGCCTGGTGACGCGCAATGCCATCTCCCTGACCTTCTCCCTGCCCCTGGCCTACCGCGAGAAGATCCGCGCCGTGCCCGGCGTCACCGAGGTCAGCCAGGGCAACTGGTTCGGCGGCATCTACGTGGACGAGAAGAACTTCTTCGCCAACTTCGCCTACGACATCCCCTCCCTGCTGGCCATCTACCCGGAGCTCGCCGTGGCGGACAAGGACCAGCTTTCCGCCCTGCTGCGCGACCGCAAGGGCGCCCTGGTGGGCGAGAAGCTGGCCAAGCGCTTCGGCTGGAAGGTCGGGGACCAGGTCACCCTGCGCGGCACCATCTTCATAGGCGACTGGGACTTCACCATCCGCGCCATCTACAAAGCCACGCGCGCGGGCGTGGACGAGAGCCAGTTCTTCTTCCACTGGGCCTACCTCGACGAGACCCTGCGCGCCACCATGCCCACCCGGGCGGGCTATGTGGGCTTCTACCTGGTGGGCATCGACGACCCCTCCCGCTCGGCGGACATCTCCAGAGCCGTTGACGTCCAGTTCGCCAACTCCCTGGCCGAGACCCTCACCGAGACCGAGAAGGCCTTCCAGATGGGCTTCGTGTCCATGTCCTCGGCCATCATCCTGGCCATCAAGCTGGTGAGCTTCGTGGTGGTGCTCATCATCCTGGCGGTCTCGGCCAACACCATGGCCATGTCCGCGCGGGAGCGCAGCGGGGAGTACGCCGTGCTCAAGACCCTGGGCTTCGGCTCCTCCACCCTGGCGCTGCTCATCGCGGGCGAGGCCCTGGCCCTCTCCGTCACGGGGGCCTGCCTGGGCCTTGCCCTGGTGCTGCCCTGCGCCAAGGCCGTGGGCTCCTTCATGATCGACTTCTTCCCCGTGTTCCTCGTCAGCGACCAGACCATCGCCTTGAGCCTGGCCGCCGGGGTGGCTGTGGGCCTGCTCTCGGCCGCGTACCCGGCCCTCTACGCCGCGCGGGTGGGCATAGCCCAGGCCCTGCGCAAGGTGGGCTGACGTGGCCATCCCCCTGAGCTACTCCTGGCGCAACCTGCTCACGCGGCGGGTGACCACCGTGCTCACAGCGGGCGGCATGGCCCTGGTGGTCTTCGTGTTCACGGCCACGCTCATGCTGGCCGAGGGCCTGCGCCAGACGCTGGTTTCCACCGGAAGCCCGGATAACGTGGTGGTGCTGCGCAAGAGCTCCGAGACCGAGGTGCAGTCCACCCTGGACCGGCAGGTCTCAAATATCGCGGCCACCCAGCCGGAGCTGGCCACCGACTCCCAGGGCAGGACCATGGCCGCGCGCGAGGTGGTGGTGCTGTTCGTGCTGCCCAAGAAGGGCGGCGAGAAGTCCAACGTGGTCATCCGGGGCGTGGGGGAGACGTCGCTTGAACTGCGGCCCCAGGTGCGCCTGATTGAGGGCAGGATGCCCGCACCCGGCTCCACCGAAATCATGGTGGGCCAGAGCGTGCTCTCAAAGTTCGCGGGCGTGGGCCTGGGCCAGACCATGCGCTTCGGGCAACGCCTCTGGACCGTGGTGGGCGTGTTCGACGCGGGCCGGACGGGATTCTCCTCCGAGATTTGGGGCGACGCCGAGCAGCTCATGCAGGCTTTCCGACGCCAGGCCTTCTCCGTGGTGGTGGCCAAGCTGCGCGACCCAGGCGGCTTCGAGGCCTACAAGGCCCGCATCGAGGCCGACCCAAGGCTGCAGGCCGAGGTCAAGCGGGAGCGCCAATACTACGAAGACCAGTCCAAGGCCCTGTCGCGTTTTTTGAAGGTGCTGGGGGTCTCGCTCACGGGCATCTTCTCCGTGGGGGCCATGCTGGGCGCGAGCATCACCATGTACTCCTCCGTGGCCACCCGCACCGCCGAGATCGGCACCATGCGGGCACTGGGATTCCGGCGCAGGGACATCCTCCTGGCCTTCCTGGCCGAGGCCCTGCTGCTGGGGGCGCTGGGCGGCGCGGCGGGCGTGGCCGCCTCGTCCCTGCTCGGTTTTCTGACCTTCTCCACGACCAACTTCCAGACCTTCTCGGAGCTGGCCTTCGGCTTCACCCTCACCGGGGAGATCGCGGCCACCTCCGTGGGCTTCGCCCTGTTCATGGGCGTGGTGGGCGGGTTCCTGCCCGCACTGAGGGCCTCGCGCCTGGTTATCGTGGAGGCGCTGCGCTCGGGCTGAGCCGCCCGCCCCGCTCCGCCACCTGGCCGGGCAGCCTGCCGGAAGCCCGAAACGGCAACGGCCGGGAGGGAGCTCCCCCCGGCCGCGCTCATGATTGACGTTTCTGTCGATTACTCTTCAGTCTGCCCGATGGTGCGCACGCAGAGCAGCTTTTCCCAATCATAATAGGTGTTCACGGACTCGGAGCCGTTCTTCTCGGTCACGCGCAGGAAATCCTCGCCCAGGAAGAGCACCGCTCCCTCGTAGACCTTGCCCTCGTTGATCTGGATCTTCAGGCCCTTGCGCAGCTTGCGGGAGAGCGTGCCGTGCACGGGCATGGAGGCGTATTCGAACACTTTTTCCCATGTAGTCTTGTTCATAAGGATTCTCCTTGAGGAAATGATCTGGCTGCAGGCTAGCACCTTGCCGCCCTGATTGCACCTGATATTTACATTTTTAGTAATTGTCACCAGGCATCGGCCTAGACGGGCCGGGGATGGACTCCGGGCCGGATGTGGGATAAATGCCCCGCACATCGAACGCGCCAGCAAGGAGAGCACACATGGTTCTTATGGAAACCTCCATGGGCCTTATCACCATCGAACTTTTCCCCGACAAGGCCCCCCAGACCGTGGCCAACTTCCTCAAATACGTGGACGAGGGCTTCTACGAAGGCACCATCTTCCACCGGGTCATCCCCAACTTCATGATCCAGGGCGGCGGCCTCTCCGCCACCATGAAGGAGAAGCAGACCCACGCCCCGGTGATCAACGAGGCCGACAACGGGCTCTCCAACGTCAAGGGCACCATCGCCATGGCCCGCACCATGGACCCCCACAGCGCCACCGCGCAGTTCTTCATCAATGTCAACGACAACCTCTTCCTGGACCACAAGGGCAAGACCCCCGACGGCTGGGGCTACTGCGTGTTCGGCAAGGTGGTTGACGGCATGGACGTGGTGGAGAAGATCAAGAAGGTCCGCACCCGCAGGGCCGGCTTCCACGACGACGTGCCCGTGGAGCCCGTGACCATCAACAGCGTGCTGCGCGAGGAATAGCCCCGCGTGGCTGACGATCGCATCGGGCGGGGCCGGGAACTCCTGGCCCGCCTGAACCCCGACAACGACCGCCTGCTCCATGGCCTGCTCGATGATATGGCCCCGGAGATGGTCGAGATGATCCAGGGCTTCTTCGGCGACGTGTACGCCCGCCCGGGCCTGCCCCTGCGCGAGCGCATGATCGTCACGCTGGCGGCCCTGGCCGCGCTGGGCCACGCCCAGCCGCAGCTCCAGGCCCACGTGCGCAACGCCCTGAGCGCCGGGCTCACGCCCGAAGAGATCACGGAAATTTTCGTGCAGATATCCGGCTACGCCGGGTTCCCTGCCTCGCTCAACGCCCTGGCCACGGCCAAGGGCGTTTTCCAGCAGAACAAACGCTAAGCCCCAAGGCCACACCACCATGCCCAACGTGTACCTCATCGGCGCAGGCCCCGGCGATCCCGGACTTCTGACCGTCAAGGCCAAGGCCATCCTCGAGACCTGCGACGTGCTGGTCTACGACTACCTGGCCAACAAGGCCTTCCTGGACTACTGCCGCCCCGGCGCCGAGATCATCTACGTGGGCAAGAAAGGCGGGGACCACACCCTGCCCCAGGGCGAGATCAACAAGCTCCTGGTGGCCAAGGCCAAGGAGGGCAAGGTCGTGGCCCGGCTCAAGGGCGGCGACCCCTACGTGTTCGGGCGCGGCGCGGAAGAGGCCGAAGAACTTCTGGAAGACGGCCTGACCTTCGAGGTCATCCCCGGCGTCACCAGCGCTGTGGCCGCCCCGGCCTACGCGGGCATCCCCATCACGCACCGCAAGTACGCCTCCTCCGTGAGCTTCATCACCGGCCACGAGGACCCCACCAAGGACGAATCCGCCCACAACTGGGACGCCCTGGCCAAGGCCGCGTCCACGCTGGTCTTCTTCATGGGCGTGAAGAACCTTGAGGACATCTCCCGCCGCCTGATCGAGGGCGGGCGCAGCCCCGAGACCCCGGCCGCCCTGGTGCGCTGGGGCACCACCTGCCGCCACCGCTCCATGGTCTCCACCCTGAAGGACATCCCCCGCGAGGCCCGCGAGAAGGGCTTCAAGGCCCCGTCGCTGCTGGTGGTGGGCGAGGTGGTGCAGCTGCACGACAAGCTCAACTGGTTCGAGGAGCGCCCCCTGCTGGGCAAGGGGGTGGTGGTCACCCGCTCGCGCGAGCAGGCCAGCGACCTGACCCGCGTGCTCAGCGACATGGGCGCCTGCACCTGGGAGTTCCCCACCATCGAGGTGGCCCCCCTGGTTGACACCGCCCCGGTGCGCGAGGCCGTGGGCAACCTCTCCTGCTACGACTGGCTGGTGTTCACCTCGGTCAACGGGGTCAAATATTTCTGGCACGAGCTCACCGCCATGGGCAAGGACGCCCGCGCCCTGGGCGGGCTCATGGTGGCGGCCATCGGCCCCGCCACGGCCCAGGCCCTGGCCGAGCGTGGCATCCGCGCCGACTTCGTGCCCGAGAAGTACGTGGCCGAGTCCGTGGTGGAGGGCCTGCTGGCCCTGCAGATCGGGGGCAAGCGCGTGCTCATCCCGCGCGCGCTCAAGGCCCGCGAGGTGCTGCCGGACGAGCTGTGCCGCGCCGGAGCCCAGGTG
>JBKICO010000057.1:0-3927 GCA_046567065.1 Acidobacteriota bacterium | reverse complement strand
GAGCAGCTCAAGGCCATCCACAAGGAAATGGGCCGCGACGAGGACCCCCTGGCCGAAGTGGCCGAGTTCGAGCAGCGCCTGGCCGAGAAGGACATGCCCGAGGAAGCCCGGGAAAAGGCCCTGCGCGAGCTCAAGAAGATGAAGCACACCCCGCCCTCCTCGGCGGAGTACACCGTGGTGCGCAACTACGTGGAGTGGATCCTGGACCTGCCCTGGAACGTGCTCCAGCCCGTGGACATCGACGTGGCCAAAGCCAAGGAGATCCTCGACACGGACCACTACGGCCTGGAGAAGCCCAAGGAGCGCATCCTTGAGTACCTGGCCGTGCAGAGCCTGGTGGAGCAGATCAAGGGCCCCATCCTCTGCCTGGTCGGCCCTCCCGGCGTGGGCAAGACCTCGCTGGCCAAGTCCATCGCCAGAGCCATGGGGCGCGAGTTCGTGCGCCTCTCCCTGGGCGGCGTGCGCGACGAGGCCGAGATCAGGGGCCACCGCCGCACCTACGTGGGCGCGCTGCCCGGCAAGATCATCCAGTCGCTCAAGCGGGTGAAGTACAACAACCCCGTGTTCTGCCTGGACGAAGTGGACAAGATGTCCACGGACTTCCGGGGCGACCCCTCCGCCGCGCTGCTGGAGGTGCTGGACCCCGAGCAGAACTCTTCCTTCGGGGACCACTATCTCGATCTGGACTACGACCTCTCCAAGATCTTCTTCATCACCACGGCCAACGCGCTGCACACCATCCCCCTGCCGCTGCAGGACCGCATGGAGATCATCCGCATCCCCGGCTACTTGGAGACGGAGAAGCTCTCCATCGCCAAGCAGTACCTGGCCCCCAAGAAGATCAAGGAGAACGGCCTCAAGCCCGAGAACGTGACCATCACCGAGGAGGCCATCCTCGAAGTCATCCGGCGCTACACCCGCGAGGCGGGCGTGCGCAACGTGGAGCGCGAGCTGGCCTCACTGTGCCGCAAGACCGCGCGCAAGCTGGTGGAAGGCGGCGACCGCGAGGCCAACTTCACCATCACGGAGAAGGAGCTGCCCGAGCTCTTGGGCGTGCCCAAGTTCCGCCACGGCGAGATGGAGGAGGAGCCCCAGGTGGGCGTCTCCACCGGCCTGGCCTACACCGACGTGGGCGGCGAGATGCTCCTGGTGGAGACGGCGCTGATGCCCGGCTCCGGCAAGGTGGAGATCACCGGCAAGCTGGGCGACGTGATGCAGGAGTCGGCCCGGGCCGCGCTCTCCTACATCCGCTCGCGCTCGGCAACCTTCGGGCTCAAGCCGGACTTCCACAAGGAGATCGACATCCACATCCACGTGCCCGAAGGCGCCACCCCCAAGGACGGCCCCTCGGCGGGCATCACCCTGGCCACGGCCATGGTCTCGGCCCTCTTGAACCTGCCCGTGCGCAACGACCTGGCCATGACCGGCGAGATCACCCTGCGCGGGCGCGTGCTGCCCATCGGCGGCCTGCGCGAGAAGCTGCTGGCCGCGCACCGGGGGCTCATCAAGAAGGTGCTCATCCCCGAGGAGAACGCCAAGGACTTGAAGGACGTGCCCGAGGCCATCCTGAACGGGCTGGAGATCGTCGAAGTCAAGCACATGGACCAGGTGCTCGAACAGGCCATCCTCTGCAACGACGCCACCAAGCTGTTCTGCGGCAGGGACGAGGGCGTGCAGCCCCTGGCCCTGAGCCTCCTCAAGGCCCAATACCAGGACCAGACCCGCCACTAGGGCATCAAACCGAACTTGAACAAGCAAGGCCCGCGCCGGATATTCGGCGCGGGCCTTTCCGCGTTTGTTGGTCATTTCACAAAGTCCGGGGCGTTCCGGCGCATACCTTGCGGGCGCAGTATGGTATGCTTGGCGCCGTGAGGCAATTCCGGACGTTGCCGGTCTTAATTTACAGATCCCCATGATGTTGTATTGTTCATAATAGGGGGGATTTGTAATGAGTAACTACATCATCATTCAGGACGCGGACAAGTGCGGCCATTGCGAAGTATGCGTGGCCAAGTGCATGAAGTCGAACCATTTTCCGGCGCGCGTGCGCATGACGGACATGGTGTCGCCACACCATACCAAGGTCGGCACGCACCACTTTGCCTTCCTTTCCTGCCACCACTGCGAGACCCCCTTGTGCGTTGCTGCCTGCCCGCACGGGGCCATGCAGCGTACCGAGACGGGCGTGGTGCGCGTGACTGACGAATTCTGCCACGGCTGCGCAAGCTGCGCCCACGCCTGCCCCTGGCACGTGCCCAGGGTGCTCGGCGACACGCCCACCGTGAAGTGCAACCTCTGCGATGGCAAGGCCGCCCTGGGCGAAACCCCGGAGTGCGTGGCCACGTGCCCGCGCGGCGCCCTGCGCCTGGTGCGGGTGCAGCAGCTCTCCCGCGAGGGCAGGGAGGAGTACGCGCAGAAGTTCATGCTGCGCAACTTCCTCAAGGGGCAGAATACCGAGGGATGACTGCTTGCTTTCCGCTGGAGGTCGGGGGCGGGCCCGGCAGCCTCCCTCCCCCACAGCGCCTCACCGGCAGGACACTCCGGGGAGCGTTGGCCGTGCGCCCTGGTGGTATTCCCACGGCCTCCCGTTCAGGCCTGATTCTCCGGGCGGGCAGGCCACGCGCGGCGGTTTTCCGGGCCTGAGTCTCCGGGCGGGCAGGCTGCGTTGAGCGGCGCGGCCGGGAGGCCTTATGGCTGCTTTCCGGGCCTGCATCCAATGGGCAGTCAACGTTACGGGACGCGGCAGAGAGGTCTTTACGTCTGTTTATCCGGGCCTGCGCCCGCAGCGGGTGAACTTGCCCGCCCGTTTCGGCGGCTATGCCTGGCTTTCACGGGCCCGCTTCCCAGGGGGGTGTTTTCAGGATAGATAACTGAAAATACCCCCCGTCGGCTTCTTCCGGCCGTACAAGGAGCACCTCATGATGCCCCAGACCGACGACTGCAACCGCCTGCCCGGAGCCTACCAGGAATTCCACGACCGCGTCGCGGCCTTCATCCCTCGGGAGCGCATCTTCTGCGGCCCCTTCACCAACCTGGCCTACGGCGACGACGCCAGCTTCTACAGGCTGGTGCCCAAGATCGTGCTCAAGCTCCGCACCCCGGAGGAGGTTTCCCGGGTGCTGGCCGAAGCCAGCGCCCTCAAGGTGCCCGTCACTTTCCGCACAGCGGGGACGAGCCTCTCCGGCCAGGCAGTGACCGACTCGGTGCTCATCTACCTGGCCGGGGCCTGGAAGGGCCTGCACATCCACGACGAGGCGAGCTTCATCAGCCTAGAGCCCGGCGTCATCGGGGCCGAGGCAAATTTCCAGCTCGCCCCCTTCAACAAGAAGATCGGGCCGGACCCCGCCTCCATCAACGCGGCCATGATCGGCGGCATCGCGGCCAACAACGCCTCGGGCATGTGCTGCGGTACCGCCGAGAACAGCTACAAGACCGTTGAGTCCATGAAGCTCATCTTCGTGGACGGCACCTCCTTGGATACCGCCGACCCGCGCTCCCGCGACGCCTTCCTGGATGGCCACCCCGCCCTGGTGCGCGAACTTGAGGCCATCCGCGACGAGATCGCCACGGACCCCGCACTCACGGAGCGCATCCGCCGCAAGTTCAAGATCAAGAACACCACGGGCTACGGCCTGAACTCCTTCGTGGACTTTCTGGACCCCATAGACATCCTGCTGCACCTGATGGTGGGCTCCGAGGGTACGCTGGCCTTCATCTCCGAGGTGACCTACCGCACTGTGCCCGAGCACCCGCACAAGGCCTCGGCCATGCTCTACTACAAGGACATCTTCAGCGCCTGCCAGGCCACCATCAAGCTCAAGAAGGGCCCGGTCTCGGCGGTGGAGCTCATGGACAGGGCCTCCCTGCGCTCCGTGGAGGACAAGCCCGGGATGCCCGGCTTCCTCAAGGGGCTGAGCGAGGAGGCGG
>JBKICO010000056.1:0-4618 GCA_046567065.1 Acidobacteriota bacterium | reverse complement strand
AGGTCAAGCCCGGAGCCTAGACAAACGGAAGACCTCCGGCCCACTGGTTTTCCCCGCTTCGCGGGCGATACGAAATAAACAAGGCCGCCGGAAGCGTCGCTTCCGGCGGCCATTTTCAATGCCGAGTCAGGGTGAAGGCTACTTGGCGATGTCGGCCTGCAGGCCCTTCACCAGCTCCTCGATCTTGGCCAGCTTCTCCTGCTGGGCCGCTTCGAGCTGGCCCTTGAGCTGGTTGACCTTCAAAGCCATCTCGTCCAGGTTGTTGGCGGCGATGGCCTTGCGGGCCATCTCCTTGGGGGCGTTCACCGCTTCGGCCACCTTGGCTTCCATGGCGACGATGCGGGCGTCCGAGGCGCTCAGTTTGCCGGCGTACTTGCCGTCCACCGCGAAATAGACGCCCACCGCGACCACAATGGCCACCAGCGCCAGCATGATGCCCATGGTTGCGGTGCTTTTGGCGGGGCTCTGCGACTCCGTGCCGGAGATGCCCTGCATGTCCCTCATGGCGTCAACACGTTTTTCCAATCCGAGCATACTGTCCTCCCACTGGGTGTGATGTTACCCCCCCGGTTGAGCTATGGCACTTTGCCGGGCTCAGATCAACCCATGAATCTGACCAGCTCGAAAAGCTTGCGGGACTGGGTGGATACGATGTGGAAGTAGCGGTCCTGCGGGATATGGATGTAGGGCACGTCCCCGGTGCGCCGGTACAGGAAGTGGGAGAGGATCATGCGGTTCACGGCCTGATGCCCGACGATGAGGATGTTCTCCGCGTTGCCCGAGAGGTAGAGCGCCTTCTTCACGCCCCGCTCCACCCTCTCCTGCAGGGTCACGTAGCCCTCACCCCCGGGGTAGACGTAGTGGAACTTGTCGCGGGTGCGGGCCTCGTGCACGGAGGGCATGTCCCGGGCGATCTGGTCGTAGGTCATGGATTCGCACACGCCCGCGTCGATCTCGTCGAACTCGGGCAGGGCGATGACCCGGCAGTCATCCCTGCCGTCGCAGAGCACCATGGCCATCTGGCGGGTGCGTTTGCGCGTGCTGGTGAACACGTAGGGCAGGGGCGTGTCCTTGAAGGCCCAGGACAGGGCCTGGGCCTGGACCATGCCCCGCGCAGTGAGGTCGGAATCCCCGCCGATGCGCAGCTCCAGGTTGTAGGCGGTCTCGCCGTGGCGGGCCAGGTAGAGGTTGCGCACCCAGTCGGAGACGAGCAGGTCGCGCAGGATGCGGTAGTGCGGCAGCACGGCCTGGACACGCTCGCGGATGATGCGGTTGTCCAGGGTGTCGAGCACCACGAAGTTCTCCTCGTCGGCCAGGGGGGTGTAGATGGCCTCGTAGTAGCCGATCCGCTCGCGGAAGTGCAGCTCGGCCTGCCCCGGCGGCAGGTGCGCGAACTCCGGCAGCTTGGCCTTGCGGGAGATGCTGGCCGCCAGCAGCTCCGGGTCCGGGTTGACGCACTCGATGAAGAACTGGGTGTGCCCGGCCAGCATCTGCTTGATGACCCTACGGCGCTGGGCCGAGACGTTGGTGGCGTCCAGCACGGCCACCTCGCCCCCGCCGCGCAGGTAGTCGGCCGCGCGCTCCAGGTTGATGCGCGCGATCTTCTCCCGCAGGGCCACGCCCTCGCGGTTGGCCGGAGAGTAGAACTCGGGGCTGGAGGAGTCCTGCCCGGCCAGCATCTCGCGGCGCACGTCCCCGTTGTTGAACACGCGGACGGCCACGCCCTCCGCCGCAAGGCACTGCGCTATCTTGGAGGCCACAGTGGACTTGCCCGAGGCGGGCAGCCCCACCATGGCGATCACCAGCTTGGCCACGGACATGCGCTACTCCTTGGGTTTGCTCGCCTGCAGGACCTTCGCGCCCGGCTCCACGTCTGAGGTTACCCACACGTTGGCGCCGATCACCGCGCCCCTGCCCACGGTGATGCGCCCGAGCACCGTGGCCCCGGAATAAATGACCACGTCGTCCTCCACGATGGGGTGGCGGGGCAGGCCCTTCACGGGGTTGCCGTGCTCGTCCTTGGGGAAGCTTTTCGCGCCCAGCGTCACGCCCTGGTAGAGGCGCACGTTGTCGCCGATGATGGAGGTCTCCCCGATGACCACGCCGGTGCCGTGGTCGATGAACAGGCCGTTGCCGATGGTGGCCCCGGGGTGGATGTCGATGCCGGTGACGGCGTGGGCCATCTCGGTGATGATGCGGGGGATGATGTCCACGCCCAGCTTGTGCAGGCTGTGGGCCACCCGCTGGTGGATGAGCGCCGCCACGCTGGGGTAGCTGAAGATGGTCTCGCCGGGGCTTTTGGCGGCGGGGTCGCCTTCGTAGGCGGCCTGCACGTCCAGGATGAGGGCGTCGCGGATGGCGGGCAGGCTTTGCAGGAAGGCCGTGGCCTTGTCCATGGCCTGCTCCTCGCAGCCGGTGCAGGCCTTGTTCTCGCCCATGCAGGTGAAGCAGAAGCCGCGCTTGATCTGGTCCGCCAGGCGGCGGAACACGATGTCCAGGTGCGCGCCGGTGTGGTAGGCCAGGGTGTCGGGCGTCACCTCGGAATCGCCGTAGTATCCCGGGAAGAGCACGGCCTTCAGGCGCTTCATCACCTCGCTCAGAACCTCGATGGAGGGCATGGGCGCGTCGGTGAGCTTGCGGCTGGCGAAGGCCTGGTAAGAGCTGGGCGCGGTGAGCCTGCCCACCACGTCCTCGATGACGGACTTGTCCGGAGTCATGTTGGCCAGCATGTGGTGTTCGCGCATCATTTCGCCCCCTCCATGCCGGTGAACAGGGCTGTGCTCAGGTAGCGCTCGCCCGTGTCGCAGACCACGAACACGATCATCTTCCCCTTGTATTCAGGCCGCTTGGCCAGCTCCATCGCGGCGTGGCAGTTGGCCCCGGAGGAGATGCCGCAGAGGATGCCCTCCTCGCGCAGCAGGCGCCTGGCCATGGCCAGGGCGTCCTCGTTGGCCACGCGCACCACCTCGTCGAGCAGGCCGGTGTCCAGCACGTCGGGCACGAAGCCAGCGCCGATGCCCTGGATGGCGTGCGGGCCGGGCTTGCCGCCGGAGAGCACCGGGGAGGCGTCCGGCTCCACGGCCACCACCTTGAGGCCGGGTTTGCGCGGCTTGAGCACACGCCCCACGCCCGTGATGGTGCCGCCCGTGCCCACCCCGGCCACGAAGGCATCCAGCGCGCCGTCGGTATCGCTCCAGAGCTCCTCGGCGGTGGTCAAGGCGTGGGCCTCGGGGTTGGCCGGGTTGGCGAACTGCATGGGCATGAAGGCCTTGGGCAGCTCCGCCACGAGATCCTGGGCCTTCTCGATGGCCCCTTTCATGCCCTTGGCCGCCTCGGTGAGCACCAGCTCGGCCCCGAAGCCCTTGAGCAGGGTGCGGCGCTCCAGGCTCATGGATTCGGGCATGGTCAGGATGAGCTTGTAGCCGCGCACCGCGCACATGAAGGCCAGGGCGATGCCGGTGTTGCCGCTGGTGGGCTCCACAATCACGGTGTCCTTGTCCAGGACGCCGCGCTTCTCGGCGTCCTGGATCATATTGCGGCCGATGCGGTCCTTCACGGAAAAGCACGGGTTGGCCGACTCCAGCTTGGCCACCAGCGTGACGCCAAGGCCCTGGCCTATCCTGTTCAGGCGGACCAGGGGCGTCTTGCCCACCAGCTCCACCATGCTCTCTGCAATTTTCATGGCGTATCCTCTCTGCGCGCCGGGCGCGGTTCTGTTGCAAGTGCCAACTATAGACCCATTCCGGGAAGACCGCCAGATGCCCGGGAATGCGGGCGCGGGTTTTCCGGGCCGCCTGTGAAGGGGATGCCCCGGATTGAAAAGAGTGATTTGACAAATGTGATAACCGCGTGGATGAATGGGCCCTCAAGAAAACATGCCCCGGGCATGCAACTCATTCGTGTCACGGGGTTTTTTCGGCGGATATACCCTTCAGAATCGGGAGTCGTGATGAAGAATCTCAAACTGGCCCTCAAAATCGGGATCGGTTTCGGCGTGGTCCTGGCGCTTGTCGTCGTTCTTGGGGCCGTGGCCTACATGGGCATGTCCTCTGTGAGCGGAACCTCGACGCGCATCAAGAACGAATACGTCCCTGAAGTCGAACTGGCGAACGAGATCCAGAACCACGCCCAGCGCGCCATGTTCGCCATGCGCGGCTTCGCCCATTCGGGCGACAGGGCCGAATACGACACCATGCGAGCCCAGTTGGCCGAGGCCAAGAAGGCCCTGGCCGACGCCCAGGCCCTGGCGGACCGCTACCCCAGGCTGGTGGCCCTGCGCGAGTCCATAGGCTCCTTGTCCGCCCAACTGGCTGGGTACGAGAAGCTTTCCAGCCAGACGGTGGTCATCATGGAGGCCCTGAACGCCGCAAGGGACGAGCGCGTGGCCTCGGCCGAGCGCTTCTTCAAGGCCGCACAGGACGTGGCCCGCCTCTATGAAAGCGTGCTGCACAAATCCATCGCCAAGGACGCGGGCAAGAACACCCTGGAGGACGACCTCCAGAACCTGGAGCTGGCCAACGGCATTCTGGAGACAGCCTCGTCCATCCAGTTTCACGTGTTGCGCGCCGACGTCACGGGCGACGCCGCCGAATACAAGCAGGCCAAGGCCCTGTTCCAG
>JBKICO010000055.1:0-5862 GCA_046567065.1 Acidobacteriota bacterium | reverse complement strand
GGGAGGCGAAGAGGCCTCCGGCGGCTTAAGGAACTTCGTTCCTTAAGAATCCTTTATAGAAAAACAGCCGGGTGCGGCCCCATTGGGGCCGCACCCGGCTGTTTTTCATTTCCTGCGGGCGGATTTTCCTCACCGCAAAGAATTCCCTGTCACGTGCGATGAGTGCCCTGGCTTCTGAGTGACTGGGTCGTTTCGCGGATGTCTTAGGAGCAGAAACTCAGCCACTGGTCATGTGGCCCTGACGGCCCGGTCCGCGCAGCAAGTAAAAGCGGGGAATGAACACCGGCGAGGCTGGGATGACGGCCTGCCGCGCCGAGAATCGCGGCTGGCGCGTCCGCGCGGCCACAGGAACCATTGCGGGGTCCAGGGGGATCATCCCCCTGGCCGCCGGAGGCTCCTTCCGCATAGTCCTACCGCAGCCCCTCAGCCACACTGCCGCCCCGCAACCGCAGCCGCTCAGTCACGGTCACAGCCGTAGCGGATGTGCCTCCGGGAGCGACGCCAAGCGGCAATATCAGGGTGCGGGCGACTGCGAACCGGCTGTTGCCGAAGCAGCGGCCGGTGCCGTTCCGATGGGCTGGGCCGAGGGCGCGTCGCCCGTGGACTGCGCGCCAGGCGCGTGGGTTTTCGCGGTTTCCACGAAGGCCTGGATGGCTTCCAGGCGCTTGGTGTCGGTGGGGTGGGTGCTCAGCGACTCGGACTTCTTGGCCAGTCCGCCGGCGTGCTTGTCCACCAGTTTCCGCCAGACCTCCACGGCCTGTGCGGGGTCATACCCGGCCTTGGCCATGAGGATCATGCCCAGTGTGTCGGCTTCGTACTCGTTCTCCCGGCTGGAGGGCAGCAAAAGGCCCACAGAGGCCAGGGCAGAGAGCCCGGCCGCATTGCCCTGGGCGGCTGATCCGTTGCCTGCCGCCATGGCCGAGCCCAGGCTGATGGCGATGACATCGGACACGGCCTTCTTGCTCAGCAGCTTGGCTGTGTGCCGGGCGATGGCGTGCCCGGCCTCGTGCCCGATGATGGCGGCCAACTGATCGTCTGTCTCGCAGGCGTCGGCCACGCCGGAATAGAGAACTATGATGCCGCCGGGGAAGCAAAAGGCCTGGAACTGCCCGTTCTCCACGCAGTGGAACTGCCAGTTGGCGTCGGGCACACCGGCCTGTTCGGCGATGGCGTTGCCGATGCGCTTGATCCTCTTGGCCACGTCCCGGTCGCGGCAGGTGCGCACCGTGGAGAGGTAGCGCTGGGAGGCCCCCTTGCCCATGGCCAGCTCGTCCTCCCGGGAGACGAGGTTCAATTGCGATTTCTGGCTGTAAGGCGTTGTCTGGCAGGCGAAGAGCGGGAGGCAGGCCATGAACGTCAGGAGGGCGCGGGTGGCTGTACGCATTGTGCGTTATTTCTATCGCACTCAGTGAATAGTGTCCAGCTTGCGGATTCGTGTAATGCTATTCTTGATGCATTTCCCTGCGGGGGGGCGGCAAAGAGGTCCGTTGCGCCTTGGCAGGGCTGATTCCGTTGGCTGGCGCGGGCTCCGCGTGTACGTACTGGTTTACCTAGGTGAGACATGCTTGACATGGCGGCGGGATCGCCTCATACGGTATGAAAAACTCAGCCGCCGGGAGCATCATGAAAAGAGCCATACCCCAGCCGCCGGTCAAGGGCTTTTCCGCCGAAGCCGTTCTCGCCAGAATCATGTCCGCCACGGGGATCAAGTCCCAGTCGGAGCTGGCGCGGGTGCTGGGCATCGGCCGCCAGGCCGTGACCGACGCCAAGAAGCGCTCGCACATTCCGGCTGACTGGTACCTCTACCTGTGCAGGAAGTACGGCCTCAACCCCCAGTGGCTGGAATCGGGCATGGGCGCCATGTACATCGCCGGGCAGGACTCCGGGCCGGACTTCAGGGGCAGCAGGAACTCCGGGGCCCACTCCGAGGAGTTCTCCTACGTGCCCAAGGTGCGCGCCCGCCTCTCCGCCGGGGGCGGCAGCCTGGTGGTGGACGAGGCCATCGAGACCTACTACGCCTTCCGCCACGCCTGGCTCAAGCGCAAGGGCCAGATCAGCCAGATGCGCCTGATGCGCGTCTCCGGCGACTCCATGGAGCCCACCCTGCGAGACGAGGACGTGGTGCTCATCGACCTCTCCCAGACCGAGATATACACCGGGAAGATCTACGCCGTGGGCATCGACGAGGAGATCGTGGTCAAACGGCTGGACAAGAAGCCCGGGCAGCTCGTGCTGGTCAGCGACAACCGGCAGTTCTACCCGCCCCTGGAGGTCACCCTCACCGAGGACGCCAACGTCCGCGTGCTGGGCAGGGTGATCTGGATGGCGCGGGAGGTGCTCTAGTGCCCGAGAGCCGAGGCGGCCGTGGGGCCACCCCTTGCCCGGAGGCGCAGGGCCGTGCGTCCCTTCACGCCTGAGCCTCGCCGCCGGGTTTCCGGCGCGCTCGATTTTCTGCGGTGGGGCATCCACGCCCTGGCCGTAGCGGTTTTTATCCTCGCATTGACCTTCACTCCGCCTGGGGGCGGAGCCCGCGCGGCGCAACAGGCCGGGCAGGGGGCTCCCAAGCCCGCCGCCACGGTGCTCTTCAGCGGCGAGTTCACATCTAGAAAGGCCGGGACTGAGATCGCCGGGGCTCCCGGCGTACGCTTCGGCATCGAGTTCAAGCTGGAAGGCGCGGAGCCCCGCGTGCTCACGGTGCGGCTCACGCGTCCCGCGCCCGAGGGCGCGCCCGGGGAGGACGTCTGGCTGCTGGCCGCCGGGCCGGGCCAGCCCGTGCAGGCGGCCTGGGAGTTCGCCTACGCCTGGGAGGTGACGCCGGGCCCGTGGGAGATGAAGATTTTCGACGACGAGGCGGAGCTGGCCTCCTCGCGCTTCCAAGTCGTGCGGGTCCCGGAGCCGGTCAAGGTAGCTCCCGCGCCCGAACCTGCCCCAGCTCCCGCCCTTAGCAAGGACAAGAAGAACGGGAGCACCGGCAAAACCGCAGGGAAGAAGGGCGGCAAGCCCGACGCCGCCAAGCCCGAAACCGCCAAGCTGGAACCCGCCAAACCCGGTGCGGACAGGCCGGACCCGGCTTCAGCCGCGCCCGCAAAATCCTCCCAGACCGCTCAAGCCCAGACTGTCCAAGCCCAGGCCCCCCAGAACGCGGGGCAGGCTCAGCCCCCCGCTCAAGCCCAGGCGCCCGCCCCTGCGGCGCAACCCAGGCCGGAGCCGGAGCTTTCGGCCCGGAAACAGGCCCCGACCGCGGAGGAAAATCCGCCCGTACCGCCAAAGGCCAGCCCCGAGGCTGAACGTGTCCAAAAGCGGGGCTCCAAGCCGGAATCCGAGGCCCAGGCGGCAGCGCAAGCCGCTGTGGCGGCCCAGAAGCAGCAGCCCAAGGCCGAGGCCGCTCCGGGCGCTGCGGCGCAGCCCCCAACGGAGACGGCCGGTCAGGCTCAGAAACAGCCCTCCAAAACGGTAACGTCGGCCCAGCCTACGCCTGTTGCGGCGTCGCAAAAAACGGCCCCCAGGGGGGAAGCTGCCCGCCCGCCAGCCGCCAAGCCCGAGCCAGCCAGGCCCGAACCCTCAAAGGCGGAGCCCGACGCCGCGCGCAGCGGCAAGGCCACCGGCCTCGCGGGGGACAGGCGCGTCTACGCCCTGATCGCGGGGAGCTTTTCGGAGCAGGCCAGGGCCATGTGGATGGCGGTGCTGGTCAGGGAGCAGGGGGTGAAGGCCTGCGTGCGGCCCTGGGAGAAGGACGGCAGGCGCTTGTGGCAGCTTGTGGCGGGCTGGCGGAACAGCCCGGACGAGGCCCAGGCGGCCAAGGCCGAACTCGGGGTCAAGCTGGGGGAGATCATCATCGTGCCCATGAGCGCGGGGGATTTGGAGAAAGGGCTGCAGTGCCGCTGAGGGCGGCCGCTGTTTGCATCCCAGGCCCGTAACCATGCCCGCGCCGCAGCGTGCGGCCGATCCGTACAAATTCGGGAGTCAGAGGGGCGAAGCCCCTTTGGCCGCCGGAGGCCTTCCGGCCCCGGGGCGGCTCACCCCGGAGGTGGGCGGGGCGCGTCAGCGCAGGGGTTCCGGCAGGCTCCCCGTGGACGGGCGCGCCGGCCCGCTCGCGCGGTCGCAGACAGGGCCTGTCCGCCCCGTTGAAAAGAGTGGCCCTGTCCTGCGCGGTTTGTCGCGCCGCAGGGGCGCGCGTCTCCACGGCCTCGCCTCCCCCCGGCTCCTTCCGCCGATTCCGGCGGCTCTTCCGCGCCTCAGCCACGCACCGCCCCCCCCATGTCCCGGGCAGGCGACCCGGGGGAACGCCCAGGGCGGCTAGCCTCCCTGCCTGCTCTGGCGCAGCTTCTCGGCCACGGTCATCACGGCCAGGGAGTACAGGTCGGAGTGGTTGTAGGCGTAGATGACGGTGCGCTGGCCATCGTAGTTCAGGCCGGGCTTCCAGCCGTGGGCCACGAGGTAGTTGGCCACGCTGGGAATGGCGTCCTGGGGGCGGAAGAGGTCCACCTTGCCGTCTCCGTCGCCGTCCACGCCGTATTTAAGGACATTGGTGGGCATGAACTGGCAGATGCCGATGGCCCCGTAGATGGAGCCGGGCACGTCCAGAGGGTTCACGCCCGTGGCCTGGGTGTGCAGGATGAGCGCCTTGAGCTCCTGGTAGGCCCACTCGGCCCTGTCACGGGCGCTGGCGTTGGCGTAGTTTGCGCGCTCCTGGCTGGAGCCCACGGACCTCAGATACGGGCGTATGGACTCCAGCGAATTGCTGGCGGCCATGCTGGCCAGCACCTGGAGGGCCTTGTCCTTGCCGAGGTACGTTCCCAGTTTGGTCTCCACCAGGAGCAGGGCGATGATGATGTCTCGCGGGACGCCGAAGCGGGCCTCGGCTTTCTCGAGGAATGCCTGGTTGTCCGCGGCGTAGTCGTTGGCCCAGGCCAGCACCCAGGGCCGCAGGTAGTAGCCGTAGCTGCTCTGCTGCAGGCTCTTCTTGCTCGGGGGCGGCTGGGGCTCGAACTGCTTGCGGACCATGCGGTCCACCTTGTGGGCCATGATCGAGGGGTCGAAGACCATCTCGGGGGAGGCGAACCAGGCCTCCAGCCCGGCGCGGGGTATGCCCTCGCGGGCCAGCCGGTCTTCCAGGGGCAGCCAGACGGCTTCCTGCGCGGCAGCCAGATGCGGGGCGGCAAGGAAGAACAAGCCAAGCAAAAGCGTCCGGGTGACGCAGCGGATGCTCATGGGTGGATTATGTCCCAGGCCGGGGCGGCTGTCCATCGGCACGGGGGCCGAAAAGCCGGGCGGCGCATTGCAGTTTGGTCATGCTAGTGCGGGGTTGTCCCTTGCGGGGGTAGGGCTTGCGGCACTATACCAGCGGCCATGAAGCCCGGACGTTCCAAGTGGTTGTCGCTTACGCTGCTGGCCGTGCTGCTGGTCCTGGCCGGGTGCGGGGAGGTGGTCCCCGTCGTGCCGGACAAGCCCGCGCGGCCCAAGGCCCCCGTGACGCAGACCGTGCGCGAGCAGATCGGCGTGCCCTACCGCAGCGGCGGAGACAACCCGCGCATGGGCTTCGACTGCTCCGGGCTTGTGCAATGGTGCTACGGCGTGCACGGCTACTCCCTGCCCCGGCGCACCGAGGACCAGCTCCGGGTGGGCCGCCCCGTGGAGCGCGAGAACCTGCAGCCGGGCGACCTGCTCTTCTTCAACGTCACGCGCAAGCGCTGGGGCCTGCACGTGGGTGTGTACACGGGCCGGGGGCTCTTCATCCACAGCCCCACGCCAGGGGCCAAGGTGCGGGAGGAAAGCCTCTACGAGCGCTACTGGCTGCGCACCTACATCGGGGCGCGCCGCATCCTGCCGGATCAGAGATAGCACTCCCGTCCGATCACAGCC
>JBKICO010000054.1:0-4447 GCA_046567065.1 Acidobacteriota bacterium | reverse complement strand
ATTCCCCGGCGCGCAGCTTGGCCCTGTAGCCCGAAATTTCGGCTTCCATCTCCATCAGGCGGGCCAGCACGGCCTGCTCCTCGCCTGTCCTTGCCAGCACCGCCTGCACGGCCCCGTGGCGGATCACCAGCCGCCGGTGGGCGGAGAGGGCCAGCACCGGGTCGTGCGTGGCCATGACCACGACCTTGTCGCTTTTGACCAGCAGCTCCAGGGCGCGGCGCTTGTCCACACCGGCGTTCTCGATCTCGTCGATGAGCAGCACCGGCGACCAACTGAGCAGGGCCGTGTCCGCGATCATGAGCGCGCGGGACTGCCCGCCCGAGAGCTGCGTGAGCTGCACGTCCGGCCCGAAGGCCTCCCCGGCCAGTTCGTTGGCGGCCTCGAACACCTGCCGGGCCACTGCGTCGGGGTCCGGGGCCTCGCGGCTCAGGGCGTGGGTGCGCAGGAAGTCCATCACGCGCATATCCAGCACGAAATTCATGTTCTGGGTCAGCTGGGCCACCAGCCTGCCTTGCAGGGCGAAGCGCTGGTCCGCCGTGGGGGCGGCCCCGTCCAGCAGCAGCACGCGCCCGGTGGGCGTGTCGGCGGCGGCCAGGGACTCGATGTCGGAGAGAAAGCGGCTCTTGCCCGCGCCCGTGGGGCCGAGCAGCGCCGTGACCTCACCCGCGCGGAAGTCCACGCCCTGGGCCTCGGGGTGGCCGGACTTGTCCCGTCCGGCGGTAAGGGTCAGGGAACGCAGGCTCAGGGCGGTGTTCTCACCCGTCATGGCGGGCTCCGAAATCGGCCTTCTTCACGTTGCCCTTCTGGTAGCGCGAGCCGATGCGCGTCTCGCTCAGGCAGTAGGAGCACACGGCTGCAGGCATGGAAAACCGCAGCTTCATCTCCGTAACTCCGTCCACGGCCGGGGCCTGCTTGAGGATGGCGGCCAGGTCCAGGCAGCCCTGGCCCGTGAGGCCGTTGACGTTTCGTATTACGGCACGCTTGTTCATCTGCCGGATGCGGTAGCGGTAGACCTCGCGCTCGGCCTGGGAGACAAGGTCCCCCTTGGTGACCACCACCAGGTCGGCCATGCGCAGCATGGGGCCGATCTTTTCCGGGGCGTCGATGCCCATGAGGTTGTCGATCACGCACACGCCGAGCACCCCGCGCAGATGCGGGGAGCAGCGGTTGCACAGCCCGGCCGTCTCGATGACGCAGCACTCCGCCCCGGTGGACTTGGCCCAGGCGAAGGCCTCCTCCAGGTTGGTGGCGAAGAAGTGGTCCGGGCAGAGCCCGCCGGAAAACACCACGGAGACGGGCACCCCGGCGGCCTTGTACAGCTCGCCGTCGCGGCTTTGCAGGCAGTCGAACTTGATGACCGCGCAGTTGAGCCCGGCCTGGGCCAGATGGCCGCAAGCCCGCGCGATGACGGAGGTCTTGCCGCAGGAGGGCGGCCCGGCCACGGTGACGAGCTTCATCGCAGGCCCCCAGGCAGCCCCCTGGCCATCTGGCGGAAGGCGTCGCCAAGCTGGTCGCGCAGGGAGTTGACGTCGTGGCGGGCCACGAAGTCCCAGCCGACCCACTTGAGCGCCGCGCCCGCAGGCAGCGGGGACGGCCCACTGAGGCCAAGGGGCGCGAACCAGGCCGCGCTCTCGATGGTTGAGAAGCCGTTGGCGAAGAAGTCCAGCACGGGGCGCATCCTGGCCAGGCAATCCTTGCGGGCCAGCAGGTAGAGGGGGCTGGCGGCCGCGCCGTCCTCGGGCCAGACGATCTCCACGTGGGGCGGCTGCTTGACGCTGTGGGCGAAGAAGGCCGGGATGATGTAGATGGAGCCCGCGTCCGGCTCGTTGGAACCGGCGATCTTGGCCATGCGCGAGGAGTGCATCAGGCCTTTGACGTTGGAGGCGAAATCCCGCAGGCCCTCCAGGGCGTAGTCCTTGAAGAGGGTGAGCAGCACGGCGTCGGCCATGTCGTCGCCGTCGCCGCACATGACGAGGTGGCCTTTGTAGCGCGGGTGCATCAGCTCCGCCCAGGTGCGAGGCACGGGCAGGGGGCCGAGGCGGCGGGTGTCCGCCACGAAGATGTAGGGGGTCGCGCCGTAGACGGTGTAGGCCCCGGCCGGGTCCAGCATGCCCGCGCGCACGTGCAGGGGGCTGATGTTCTCGGGGCGCACGGCCTCGAACACGCCCGCCTTGACGAAGCGCTCCACGAAGGGCTTGCGCCAGAAGTCCCCGAAGCCGATGGAGGCGATCACGGCGGGCAGGCGCTCGGGGTCGGTCTCCTTGTAGACGGGGTCGTAGGGGTCGATGGAGGTGCAACCCATAGGGATGTGCCAGGTGAAGGCCTGGGAGGTGCCCGCCACCGAGGCCGCCAGGCGCTCGATGCGCTCCTTCACGGCCAGCTTCACGGGGCAGGGGGCGTAGAGCAGCAGGTCCACGGGTTCGCCGGGCTCTGGGGAGGGGTCGTCGCCCATGGCCTTGATCTGGGCCATCAGTTCCTGGAGGCCTTCCATTGCGCACACTCCTGACGCGCGGTAGCGCGTTGCTGCAAAATTGTCGGGCTGGCTACAAAAATGTACGGTTTCGGGCCTGGCCAGGCTGGCCGGAGGCCCTGCGGAGGACTGAGCAACCGCCGTGCCAGCTTCGACGCGGTGTGGACCCCGGTGCCCGCGCCGTTGTAACGTAAGGCGCACGGAAAACGACAGCAACAGGACACACCTGACGTTCCCCTCCGGGGGAAAGCGCCAGCCGAGAAGGAACAATCATGCCCTCCGATCAATACACGCCGGCCAAGCCCGGCGGAAGGCGCCGCCTGGCGCTCTGGGTCCTGCTGGCGGCCCTGCTGGCCGCCGTGGCGGCCTGGAAGCTCTACGGCTCCGGCAGGGGCCAGCAGCAGGACGCCCAGCCCAAGGCCCAGGGCCAGAGGCAGGGCCAGGCCTTCAAACCCGTGGTGGGTGCGGCCAAGGCCGCCCGGCGCGACGTTAACGTCTACCTCTCGGGGCTGGGCAGCGTCAGCGCCCTGAACACCGTCACGGTGCGCAGCCGCGTGGACGGCCAGCTCATGGAGGTGCGCTTCCGCGAGGGCGACATGGTCAAGGCCGGGGACGTGCTCGTGATCATCGACCCGCGCCCATTCCAGGCCCAGCTGGACCAGGCCCAGGGCCAGATGGCCCGCGACAAGGCCCTGCTGGAGAACGCCCGGCGCGACCTGACCCGTTACGAGCAGCTGGTGCACTCCGGGGCCATCGCCCGCCAGCAGCTGGACGCGCAGGACTCCCTGGTGCGCCAGTACGAGGGCGCTGTGCGCACCGACCAGGGCGCCATCGACAACGCCAAGCTTCAGCTCACCTACAGCCGCATCACCGCGCCCATCACCGGGCGGGTGGGCCTGCGCCTGGTGGACGTGGGCAACATGGTCCGCGCTTCGGACCAGACCGGGCTGGTGGTCATCACCCAGGTGCAGCCCATCGCCGTGGTCTTCACCCTGCCGGAGGACGTTCTGCCCAA
Source organism: Acidobacteriota bacterium (assembly GCA_046567065.1). Classification (GTDB taxonomy): domain Bacteria; phylum Desulfobacterota; class Desulfovibrionia; order Desulfovibrionales; family Desulfovibrionaceae; genus Fundidesulfovibrio. Next base: position 962 of record JBKICO010000054.1, on the reverse strand, counting down.
GGTGCAGGCAGGCATGGCCGGGGGCCGCAAGCTCCAGGTGGAGGCCTTCGACCGGGAGCAGAAGCGCCTGCTGGCCACCGGCGAACTGCTCACCCTGGACAACCAGATCGACCAGGCCTCGGGCACCGTGCGCCTCAAGGCCCAGTTCCCCAACGAGGACCTGGCCCTGTTCCCCAACCAGTTCGTCAACGCCAGGCTGCTGGTGGACGTGGTCAAGGGCGCGGTGGTGGTGCCCGCCTCCGCCGTGCAGCGCGGGCCGCAGGGCGCGCAGGTGTGCGTGCTGGGGCCGGGCGACGTGGTGCGGATCCGCAAGGTGGACGCCTCGGACAGCATCGGCGGCGAGGTGATTGTGCGCTCGGGGGTGAACGAGGGTGATACCGTGGTGGTGGACGGAGCGGAGCGGCTGCGCGAGGGACTCCAGGTGGAGGTCAAGGGCGAGCCGAAAAACGAAGGCGGGGCTGCGCGCCAGGGCGGCTGATGAACATCTCCGAGCTCTTCATCCGCCGTCCGGTGGCCACCACGCTTCTCATGGCGGCCATCATGCTGGCCGGAGCCGTGGCCTACCGCCAACTGCCCGTGGCGGCCCTGCCCCAGGTGGACTACCCCACCATCCAGGTGCGCACCTTCTACCCCGGGGCCAGCCCCGAGGTCATGGCCTCCTCGGTGACGGCCCCGCTGGAGCGCCAGTTGGGCCAGATGCCCGGCCTCACCCAGATGACCTCCAACAGCTCGGGCGGGGCCAGCGTCATCACGCTGCTCTTCAGCCTGGACCTCAGCCTGGACGTGGCCGAGCAGCAGGTGCAGGCGGCCATCAACGCCTCCTTCAACTTCCTGCCCAAGGACCTGCCCAGCCCCCCGGTGTACAGCAAGGTCAACCCGGCGGATGCCCCCATCCTCACCCTGGCGCTCACCTCGGCCAGCATGCCCCTGACCCGCGTGGAGGACCTGGCCGACACCCGCTT
>JBKICO010000053.1:0-2707 GCA_046567065.1 Acidobacteriota bacterium | reverse complement strand
GTCATCGCTCATGGCGGTCTGGTTGTGCACCCAGAAGCGCAGGCGGTCATCCTCCCGGCGGCAGCCGAGGCTGACCTTGCCGCCGCCTGCCGAAGCCTCCAGCGCGTTCTTGACCATGTTGCCCACCACCCGGCTCAGGAGCGCCGGGTCGCTGACGAACTCCACGTCGCAGGCGTCCGGGTCCAGATGGAGGATTTTGTCGCCGTCCTTGGCGTAGGGAGCGCCCAGCCGCATGGCCGCGCCCAGCACCTCGGAGCTGCGCACGCGCCCGAAGCTCGGGTGGAGTTCGTTGCTCTCGGCGGCGGCCAGGTCGCGCTGGCTTTGGATCTCCTCCACCAGCCCGGCCAGAGATTCGTGGATGAAGTCCGCATCCTCGCGCAGGTGCCCGGGCACCTCCACGCGCAGCAGGTCCATGAGGCCGGAGAGCCCGCCCGCGGTGTTCAGCACGTCGTGGAAGAACAGGCGCTCCAGCAGGCGGCGGCGCTTGTGGTCGCTCATGTCCTGGATGCTGAAGAGCACGTAGGCGGTGCCGTCGACTTCGATGGGCGAGGAGCTGACCTGCAGGTCCAGGGCCTCGACGCCCTGAGCCCCCACCCTGCTCAGGCTGCACTCCTGCACGGACTTGCGGCCCTCGAGCCCGGCCAGCAGGGAGCGCAGGGCCCCGCAGCGCGAGCAGAACTGCGTGGTGCCGCAGCCGTCGGTGGAGTTCAGGGCGTGCACGCAGTTGAGGGCCTCCCCCGGGCGCTTGCCCAGGACCTCGGCAATGGGCAGGCCCGTGGCGTGCAAGGCCTGGGCATTGGCCAACACCACCTGCCTGTTGCGGTCGAGCAGGATGACGATGATGGGGATCGCGTCCAGGGTTTGGGCGATGAAATGACCGCACAGCCCTTCGTATATCCTGCAGATGGCGCTCTTGGGGCTGCGTGGTGGATCGGGGGGAAGGTCCAATGGTCCTGGCAAACTCATGATGAAACGGCTGATTATCCCTTTTTTTGACTCCGGGCAATATCCGCCGGCTCCCGTACATTGCGCCCGGGCTGGAAGCGCGCTAGGTGTTGGCCTATGACTTCCCGCCCAGGACTATACATGCCCGCCGCCTGCGCCTGCGCCGCCCTGCTGGCCTGGCTGGCCCGCGAAGGGCTGCTATACCTCCACCCGGCGGCCTCGGCCCTGCCGCAGTTGGCCGTGGGCCTTGCGGCGGCCGCCCTCGCGGGCTGGCTGGCGGCGCTGCCGCTGGGCTCAAGCCACGCCGTAAGGCCCCCGGAGCAGCCTGCGCCCGCCGCCGGGCCCCAGCCGCGTGACGGCCTGGCCAGGGAGCACGCCGCCCGGGTCGGCGAGCTGGCCGGGACCCTGGCCGAGCGCGCCGGGCGCGCCGGGGACGAGGCCTTCGACCTTTCCGCCCAGCTTGGCGTGGCCGGGAACCGCGGTTCGCATGCCCTCCAGGCCCTCGAATCCGCCACGCAGGGCATGGAGCACGCCAGGGAGCTCTCCCGCAGGGCGGAGCAGAGCCTGGGCGAACTGGCATCCGCCATGGAGCGCGTCATGGCCGGGGCGGGCGGGGCCCAGGCCAAGCTCACCGTTATCGCGGACACGGCCGAGCAGGCCCAGTCCCTGGTGGCGGGCATGGCGGACATCGCTGAACAGACTGACATGCTCTCGCTCAACGCCTCCATCGAGGCCGAGAAGGCCGGGGAGCACGGTCGCGGCTTCGGCGTGGTGGCCAAGGCCGTGCGCCGTCTTGCCGACACCGCCGCACAGACCGCCGGGGACATCGAGCGCCTTGTTGCGCGCATGCGCCAGGCCGTGGCCGCCGACGTGATGGAGATGGATACGCTCACCCGCCAGGCCGGGCACGGGGCCGCGCGCCTGCGGGCCAGCCGCGAGGCTGTCCAGGCGGCCATGAGCGGCCTGGAGGAGCTCGCCCAGGCCCTGGAAGGCCTCGGCCCCGAGCTGCGCGGGCTGCCGCCCGTGCTGGCCAAGGCCCGAGAGACATCCGACCGGGTGCAGGGCGCGCTGGCCGCGCTGCCCGGGCTGGCCGAAACGCTGCGCGCCACGGCCGAAGGGCTGGCCGGGCTGGACGCTCCAACCCTCAAGGGGGACCACTCGTCATGATTGCCTGGTGGCGCGACCTCACCCTCAGAACCAAACTCGCCCTCTGCGGCGGGACCTTTCTGGTGCCCATAGGCATGCTGCTCGTGCTGCTCACGGGGCAGATGAGCGCCAACATCCGCCTGACCCGGGTTGAGATGGGCGCGATCTCCGTGGTGGACCCCCTCGAAGACCTCACCGAGGCCGTGCCCGAGCACCTTCGCCTGATCCTTGGGGGGTTAGCCGGGGAGGACACCGGGCCCGCATCGGCCAAGCTGGAGAGCAGCTTCCGCGAACGCCTGGGGGTGCTCGAGCAGCGCCTGACCCAGCACGCGCAGGAGCTCGGTCTCAGCGACGAGGTGCTCTCCCCCCTGGGGCTCGAGAACCTCAGCCCCCAGAATTTCGGGAAGCGCCTCCTGGGCCTGCTCAACAGCCGGGCCGACAGCGCCCACCAGGCCATCGTCAACCACAACGCTGCGCTGGAGCTGCTCTCCCAGCTGCGCGAGTACGTGGCCGATTCGGGCAAGCTCGTGCTCGACCCCGAGCTGGCCAGCTACTACCTGATGTACCTGCTGCTCTTCGACATCCCCCGCGCCCAGGAGCGCCTGGGCTGGCTCTA
>JBKICO010000052.1:0-3158 GCA_046567065.1 Acidobacteriota bacterium | reverse complement strand
CAGGGCATCGAGTTCGACTACTGCTGCGTGCACGCCTCCTACGCCCTGAGGGAGCTGGGCATCGAGTCCATCATGGTCAACTCCAACCCGGAGACCGTGTCCACGGACTACGATACCTCGGACAAGCTCTACTTCGAGCCCCTGACCTTCGAGGACGTGCTCAACATCATCGAGACCGAGAAGCCCGAGGGCGTCATCGTGCAGTTCGGCGGCCAGACCCCCCTGAACCTGGCCGTGCCGCTCATGCGCGCGGGAGTGCCCATCCTAGGCACCTCGCCCGACTCCATCGACCGCGCGGAGGACCGCGAGCGCTTCCAGGCCCTGCTGCGCAAGCTGGGCCTCAAGCAGCCGCCCAACGGAACGGCGTACTCCTTCGAGCAGGCCCGCGACATCGCCAAGGAGATCACCTACCCCGTGGTGGTCCGCCCCTCCTACGTGCTGGGCGGCCGGGCCATGGAGGTGGTCTACGACGAGGAGGCCCTGGCCAGCTACTTCAAGCGCACGGTGCAGGTCTCCCCGGAGCATCCCATCCTCATCGACAAGTTCCTCGAGAACGCGGTCGAGGTGGACGTGGACGCCCTCTGCGACGGCACGGACACCTACGTGGCCGGCATCATGGAGCACATCGAGGAGGCGGGCATCCACTCCGGCGACTCGGCCTGCGTGCTGCCTCCGCACACCCTCGACCCGGCCCTCATCAAGGAGATCGAGCGCCAGACCGAGGCCCTGGCCGTGGAGCTGAACGTGGTGGGCCTGATGAACATCCAGTTCGCCATCAAGGACGGCGTGATCTTCATCCTGGAGGTCAACCCCCGCGCCTCGCGCACCTCGCCCTTCGTGTCCAAGGCCACGGGCGTGCCCCTGGCCAACCTGGCCACCAAGGTGATGATGGGCCAGACCCTCAAGGACCTCGACCCCTGGAACAAGCGCAAGGCCGGGCACATCTCCGTGAAGGAGTCCGTGTTCCCGTTCAACCGCTTCCCCGGCGTGGACGTGCTGCTCGGGCCCGAGATGCGCTCCACCGGCGAGGTCATGGGCGTGGACGCCAGCTTCGGCCTGGCTTTCATGAAGAGCCAGCTCGCCGCGGGACAGCGCCTGCCCATGGAGGGCACGGTGTTCATCTCCGTCAATGACGCCGACAAGGACGCCGTGGTCCCCGTGGCCAAGCTCTTCGAGGAGCTTGGCTTCAAGATCGTGGCCACGGGCGGCACCGCCGCCCACCTGAGCGCGAACGGGGTCAAGGCCGAGAAGGTGCTCAAGGTCTACGAGGGCAGGCCCAACGCCGCCGACCACGTGATCAACGGGCAGATCCAACTGATGATCAACACCGTCTCCGGCAAGAAGACCGTGCAGGACTCCTCCCAGTTGCGCCAGACCACCCTGATGTACGGCGTGCCGTACACCACCACGGTGGCGGGCGCGCGGGCCATGGCCCAGGCCATCAAGGAGATGAAGGGCCACGGCCTGGCCGTGAAGAGCCTTCAGGAACATTACGCCTAGTGACGCAAGCAAGCGCCCCGGCCGCCCGCAAGGACGGCCGGGGCTTTTTAGTTGACTCGGAAGGAAGGAGCATTATCTCCTCACTTTCAGCAGACGGCAGGTAGCAAGCACATGAAGAAAGAGTACTGCGGACTGTTCGGCATCTACGGCCACCCCGAGGCCGCGCGCATGACCTATTTCGGCCTCTACGCCCTCCAGCACAGGGGGCAGGAGTCGGCCGGCATCGTCACCTGGGACGGGGAGCAGATCCGCGAGCAGAAGGGCATGGGCCTGGTGGCCGACGTGTTCAACGAGCGCCACCTCGGCAAGGAGCTCAAGGGCAACATCGCCGTGGGCCACATCCGCTACTCCACCACCGGGGCCTCGCTGCTGCGCAACGCGCAGCCCTTCCTGGTGCGCTTCGGGGACTGGCGCCTGGCCATCGCCCACAACGGCAACCTGGTGAACACCATGGAACTGCGTGCGGAACTGGAGGCCTCCGGCTCCATCTTCCAGACCACCATGGACTCCGAAATTTTCGTGCACCTCATCGCCAAGCACCTGAACGGCGGCACCATCGAGGACGCCGTGATCAAGGCCTGCCAGCGCGTGAAGGGCTCCTACTCCCTGATGATCCTGGCCAACGACAAGATGATCGCCGTGCGCGACCCCCACGGCATCCGCCCGCTGTGCCTGGGCCGCCTGGACGACGCCTACGTGATCTCCTCCGAGACCTGCGCCTTCGACCTCATCGAGGCCGAATACCTGCGCACCGTGGAGGCGGGCGAAATGCTGGTGGTGCAGGGCAACTGCCTGCGCACCTTCCGCATCAGCGAGCCCAAGCCCGCCAAGCGCTGCATCTTCGAGCTGGTCTATTTCGCCCGGCCGGACTCCGTGGTCTTCGGCGAGGTGGTCTACTCCTGCCGCAAGCAGATGGGCCAGGCCCTGGCCCTGGAAGCCCCGGTGGACGCCGACTACGTGATGCCCTTCCCGGATTCGGGTGTGTACGCGGCGGTGGGCTACGCCCAGCAGTCCGGCCTGCCCTTCGAGGTGGCCATGGTGCGCAACCACTATGTGGGCCGCACCTTCATCCAACCCTCGCAGTCCATGCGGGACTTCTCCGTGCGCGTGAAGCTCAACCCCGTGCGCTCGCTCATTAAGAACAAGCGCATCATCATCGTGGAAGACTCCATCGTGCGCGGCACCACCATCCGCACCCGCGTGAAGAAGCTCAGGGAGCTGGGCGCGCGGGAGATCCACATGCGCGTGAGCTGCCCGCCCATCAAGTTCCCCTGCTTCTACGGCATCGACTTCTCCTCCAAGGGCGAGCTCATCGCGGCGAACCACTCCGTGGAGGACATCGCCCGCTACATCGGGCTGGACAGCCTGCACTACCTTTCCATCGGCGGCCTGCTGGATTCCGTGGGCGCGGACAGGGAGCACCACAAGTACTGCCTGGCCTGCTTCGACGGCAATTACGTGATCCCGCCTTGCGCCGAGGGCGGCAAACTCTGCATGGACGAGCAGAACGCCCTGACCTGGTAGGCCGCGTTGCTCAGGGCCATAATGGACAGCGTGGCCGCCGCGGCGGCCACAGTGAAGCTCAAACCGCTGCTCAAGGATTATTGCGACATGCTGCGCGTCGAACTGGATTCACGGGGCAAGGTGCTGATGCTGGA
>JBKICO010000051.1:0-3160 GCA_046567065.1 Acidobacteriota bacterium | reverse complement strand
GCTTCTCGCCCACGTAGCCCAGGGAGTAGACCACGATGACGCCGCCCACCAGCGCGTAGAGCGTGGTGAACATGTTCTGCAGCGGAGCCAGATCCGGGGTGAACCAGGCGGCCGCCACGGAGGCGGCGGCAACCGCCAGCACCACGGCGGAGCGCCAGGCGGGCAGGAAGCGGCCCACGGCGTAGACCGCGAAGCCGCCCAGGTAGGGCACCAGCACCTGCAGGGGCCAGGAGCCTTCCAGGTCGGCCACGGCCGGGATGTCGGCCAGGCCCAGGATGCCCGCGGCGCTGGAGGCCGCCATGTGGATCAGCCCGTGGGGGAACAGGCAGGCCAGCACCGAGGCGGCCATGAGCGCCCAGCAGACCAGGTCGGCCGGGGATGTACCGGCCTTGGATGCCCCCTCGGCCCTGGGACCGGCCTTCTCCAGGCAGACGGCCTGGAAGAGGCGCACGGTGTACACGGCGGCGATGGCGCTGGAGAAGGCCATGGCCAGGGCGGTCAGCACGTGCCCGCCGTCCACGGCCGCGAAGAGCACCAGGGGTTTGCCCGCGGGGGCGGTTACGGGCGAGATGCCCAAGGCGCAGAACATGGCGAAGCCCATCATCACCGAAAGAGCCTCGCGCCCCTGTCCGGCGCCGCGAAGGGCTTCCAGGTTCCAACCGCCAGCGCCCCCGGCCAGCCGCTTGAGCGACATGTACCAAAGGGCGCGGATGAGGGCCTGGTAGCCTATATGAAGAAACGCACCTGTAAGTCCGTTGAACGAGCCAAGACTCAAGCCTATGAGCACATAGCCGATCTGGGCCAGCGCCGAGAAGGCCATGAGTCTTTTTGGTTCGCCCAAGGACCGCAACGCCTTGACCTCGCTGCCGACCAGCAGCGCGGCCCCGGCGAATAGTCCGAGGGAAGTGGCAAGTTGCATGTCATCCTCCTTTTGCTCGTCCCTATCCGAGAGGGGGGTCTATTTCTGTCGTCCAGCCGACGATTGTGATTCTTTTCTCACTCCGCGCAGGGCAGCGCGGTGAGCCGCAGTTCTTCCATGTCCGTGATGAGGTACTCGCCACGGGCAAGCTTCTTCATGATGCCGTTCTTCTCCATGGCGGATATGAGGGAGGAGACCGTCTGGCGCGATGAGCCGACGATCTTGGCGATGTTGTCCACAGTGAGGCCGACGTGCAGGCGCATGCCGTCCGTGCTGTTTTCGCCGCGCAACAACGCTTCTTCATAGAAGAAGGCCGCAACGCGCTTGTCGATGTCGTGGAAGTAGAGTCGTTCGATGATGCTCAGGGCCCCGGTGAGGATGTCACCTAGAGACATGAGCAGGGGAAGCATGAATTCCTGGCGTTCCATGGCGGCCTTGAAGAATTTGAAGACCGGACACGCCAGAATGGTGGTATCCTCCAGCGCCTCTACATATGCGCGGGAGTGGGTGCTGAATATATCGCCGGGGCCGAGCATGGACAGGGAGAGCTCCTTGCCCTCCAGGCCCATGTACATTCTCAGTTTTCCGGTTTTAACGATGCATACGAGGTCTTCCTTGTGGTACGGCATGAACAGCAGGTGCCTTTTGCGGTAGCTGCGTTCGTGCAGGGCGTCCAGAATGACCTTGTTTTCTTCCTTGTATATGATTTCCAGCAGGTTCCTGCCGGAGGATCTCAGGCGGCTTCCCATACATGTCCCTTCGCACTGGGCGAACGGCGGGCAAAAAAAAGGCCGCACCCGAGGCCGAAGGCGGATGCTTCGGCGCTTGAATCGGGTGGGCGGAGCGGGAGAGCGGTCCCTCCGCTATGTATAAACGCCGCAATGGGCGTACACAGCCAGTAATCATACAATGCCCGCGCGTTCGTCCTGCTGCGTGCGGCAGCGTTCAGAGCGCGTTTATTATGACGTCCGGATCCACTTGGGTTGGTTTCCGGCCGATATGACGGACGCCGGGCGGGCATTCTGGGTCGGCCGGTCGACTGCGCGGCGGCAAGGTGAGCTCCTTGCGTGCGCCAGCGCCGCCGGGGTTGGGTATGTCGCGCGGCTGTCGGAATTTCGAGAGCTGCCGCAGGCGACATGGGTCCGGCCGGAATGAACGGACGGCGTGCGTCTTTCCGGAACACTTAATCAAACGCTGCGGTTTCGTCCAGCTTCAACGTGTCCCAAATCATAAATTCATACCGCCGCAGTATGCTATCCAAGCCTCAACCGCCCGGAATCACGCGCAAGAAATTGTCGCCGCACTGACATGTCGCCACCGCGACACATCCCGGCCCCGTTTCCGTCAGCAGGGCGGCACACCCGCGCGCCAGGCCGGAAACTGCCCGCTTCACGAAATATTTCAGTGGAATCCGCCTTCCCGGCGGCCAAGAGCCCCTAATAGCGCATGACAAAAACCGTTTCTTGACATATCCCGACTCGGGTTCACTTTAAAATAATCTCCAACCATCGGCGCCAGGCGCTCGCTCGATCCTGCCTCCGGCAGTGTCTCTGACAGGACCGCATATGAGCCTTCCCGGTTTTTACATTGACGATCTCTACATCCCCGTGCCCATCATCCAGGGAGGCATGGGGGTCGGCATTTCCTTGTCGGGCCTCGCCGCGGCCGTCGCGGCCGAAGGCGGTGTGGGGGTCATCTCCGCGGCCATGATCGGCTTCAAAGAGCCCGACGTCCGCAACAATCACACTGAAGCCAACCTTCGGGCCTTACGCCGCGAGATACGCCGCGCCCGCGAGCTTTCCAGCGGCGTCATCGGCGTCAACATCCTGGCCTCCCTCACGGACTTCGAGGCCATGGCCTCCTGCGCCATGGACGAAGGCGTGGACCTGATCATCTCCGGCGGCGGCCTGCCCCGCACCCTGCCCGGGCTGGTGAAGCCCGGCCAGAAGACCAAGCTCATCCCGGTGGTCTCCTCCGGGCGCGCGGCCGAGCTCCTGGCCCGCATGTGGATCACGCGCTACAACCGCGTGCCGGACGCCTTCGTGGTGGAAGGCCCCCTGGCGGGCGGCCACCTGGGTTTCAAGCGCAGCGCCCTGGACGCGCCCGAATCGCGCCTGGAGGTGCTGGTCAAAGAAGTGGTGGAAGTGGCCAAGAAGCTCAAGGAGACCCACGGGCGCGACGTGCCCGTGATCGCCGCTGGCGGCATCTACACCCACCAGGACATCCTGGACATGCTGGCCA
>JBKICO010000050.1:0-3512 GCA_046567065.1 Acidobacteriota bacterium | reverse complement strand
ACCCCGAACGACCTGTACATGCTGATGACCAGATGGATTAACAATCCATCGGGCCTTGACGCGAGCTATCTCGCCGCGCTGCCGGCCTTGTTCATCAATTCATACGAGCGGTATTACGGAATGGACGGCCTGAGCCGCACGGCTGTCAAACCGCAGTATTGGCAAGCGGCGAACGATTTTTACGAAAACAAGATCAGCTGGGACGAAGCATCAAAGCTGCTGCCCCCCACGGTGGCGGAGTTGCTTCAGCCGGAGTTCGCCGCGGAGAGTTCCATGGCTGCGGCCCCGTTCTTCAAACAACTCCAGGAAAACCAAGCCTACCGCTGGCGATATGCGACTCCCAGCCGGTATTACTTCGGCAAGGTGGATGAGGTCATGCCGCCCTACATCGCGACATTGCCGGTGGAATATACGATCGCCCTCGGCGGAGCGGCCACCGAGGCCGTTTGCGCCGGGGACAATGCCGACCATCGCGGCACTTTTTTATACGGGGTGCTTGACCAGAAGGATTGGTTCGACAGCCTGAAGGGGCGGTAGATCGCCGGAGGCGCGCTCAAATCCCTGCCCTGAACCTATCCAGGGCAGGGAGCTCAGATATCCTGCATGCTGTCCAGCGTGCCGCTTGACGGCGCGCCGCCCTTCATGCCCGCTCCCTTGGGCGGCCGGAACTCGCGGGAGAACAGCTTCAGGTGCAGCTTGCGGCCTTCGGCGAAGTTGGGGTTAATCCACAGGGCTTTGAGGATGGCCTCCTGCGCGCCCTTGGGATCGCCCATGAAGAACATGGCCTTGGCCATGTTGAAGTGGATGTTCTCGTCGTCGGGGGTCAGCTCCAGGGCCTGGCGGTAGGCGTGCAGCGCCCCGGGCAGGTCCCCGGCCTTGCGCAGCTTAACGCCCAGGGTGTTGAAGGGGTTGGGGCTGTCGGCGTCGTACTTGAGCACCTCGATGAAGAGTTCTTTCGTCTCCTCCAGCCGGTTGAACTGAGCGAAGGTCTCGGCGGCCTTCTGCAGGTAGGACTTGTACCCGTCCAGGTCGCCCTTGCCCCTGTAGGCCTCGGCCAGACCCTTGTAGGCCTCAGCGAAGAGCTCGTTGATCTTCACGGCCTTCTTGAAAGCTATGATGGCTTGGCCGTACTTCTGGCGGATCAGGTACTTGCAGCCCATGTCGTAGTACTTCTGGGCCTGGTTCTCTTCGGAGACGAGCTCCTCGAAGGCCTCGATGGCCTCGTCGTACTTGCCCGCCGCCAGCAGCTTCTTGCCCTCCTGCAACTGGGACTGTTCGATGTCCGCCAGGCGATCCACCTTGAGGGCGCGCAGCATGTGGTTCTGGAAGGTGTCCACGGTGTAGGGGCGCAGCACGTAGCCGTCCACCCCGGCGGCGATGGCCTCCAGCACCTTGTCCTTCTGCCCCTCCTGCGTGACCATGATCACGGGGGTGTCGCGCAGGTCCATGTTCAGGCGCATGAGCTTGAGGAACTTGAGCCCGTCCATGTCCGCCAGTTGGGAGTCGAGCACCACCAGGTCGGCGCTTTGCGCGCCCAGGAAGTCGATGGCCTCCGAGCCGGAGGCGAAATGCTCGATGAGCGCGGCCTTGAGCTGCTTGAGGCACTGCCTGTCGCGGCGGGCGTGATCCTCCACCCCGGTGACGGTGACCACGACGTCCAACCTGACGGGGGAAGAGACCTTTTCCGGCACCTGGCACTCCGAAATAATGATGGAAAGTTGAAAAATACCCTAGCGGCTGAGGTGACTATAAATCCCGTCTTTCAAAAGCGTCAACCGGGGGTCGCGCGGCAGGATGGCGAAAAGGCTCTCCACATGGCCCCGCTCCAGAAAGGCCCGCCTGGCTGCCCGGCTGGTGAGGTCGAAGACCCAACTGAGCAGCAGGAGGGTGAAGTCGTTCTCGTAGCGCATGAGCCCGTAGTCGCCGATGGAACCGGCGCGGATCTGGTCCACGATGGCCTGGGTGTAGAGTTCGGGCTCGTTGCGCACGTTCAGCACCACCACCTCGGAGCGCTTGCCCCCGGGCTGCAGGTACTCCAGCATGATGCGCACGATGTCGAGCTTGTCGCAGTCGCGCACCAGACGGGTCACTGCGGCGAGTTCCGGCCCGGCCCCTCGGGGGATGGCCCGGCGGTTGTGCAGCACCACGGCCCCCAGCACCAGGGCCTGCATCCCGGGGTCCAGCGCCTGGATGTGGCTCAGTCCGCGCAGGGCGCGCACGCCCAGGAAGGCGTGGTTGTCGGAGTCGGGGTCGCGGAAGGTCTTGTAGGTTCTGTACTGGGGAAAGCGCCCGGTGTCGTGGTAGAGCGCCCCCAGCAGGCAGGCCTGCTCCAGGCGGGCGGGCAGGCCCAGCGTGGGCGTGATGGCCCGGGCTTCCTCCAGCACGTTGAGGGAATGCTCCAGCTTCAGGCCGATATGTTCGTCATCCTCGGGGACGCCCGTCCGGAACTCCGATACGTACCCCTTGAACCATTCCACATGCCTCTCAAGCACAGAGCACCTCGCCTTGGTCCATCGCCCGCGTTCACTGCATCATCCGCCCGGGATTTTCAAGACTTAACCCTTGTGTCCCAAAAGCGAACTCTGTAGAAATTCAGTCTAGCACGCCCGTTGGAGGAAGTTAATGAAAGCTTTGGTCGTTGAAGACGATTTCGCCAGCAGGAAGCTCTTGCAAAAGATCCTCGCCCCCTATGCGGAGGTGGACATCGCCGTCAACGGAGTCGAGGCCATCGAGGCCTTCTCCCGCTCCCTCGACGAGGGAACCCCCTATGACCTGGTCTGCATGGACATCATGATGCCCGAGATGGACGGCCAGACCGCACTCAAGCGCATCCGGGCCATCGAGCGCGACAAGGAGATCCCCCCCGCCAAGGAGGCCAAGGTCATCATGACCTCCGCCCTGGACGACCCCAAGAACGTCGTGGAGGCCTACTACAAGGGCGGCGCCACCTCCTACGTGCCCAAACCCATCGACAAGCAGATGCTCCTGCACCTGCTCAAGAACCTGAGCCTCATCGACTGAGGCCCGGGCCGCCACCAGCCATGAAACGCGCATCGGGACTCCCGGCCCTGCTGGCCCTGGCACCCATCCCGCTCCTGGCCGCGGGCAACGCCCTGGCCGCCGCGGCGGACCCGCTGGCCACGCCCTCGCGTGCGGCCTTCAGCATCATGGACTTCCTGCTCATGGCGTTGCTGGGCTACCTGGCCTGGCGGCTCATCTCCCGCATCGCCAACCGCGACAAGGACAAGGACGACGAGCCCCCCACCTACGACGTCACCCCCCGCGACAACGAGGAGGACATCTCCCCGCAGGAGCGCCGCAGCCGCGCCGCCCAGGCCGCCTGGGAATACCTGACCGGCGAGAAGGGAGCCGACCTCCACGGGGAGGACAAGCCCAAGGCCGTAAGCGACGGCGGCTTCGACGAGCGGGATTTCCTGCGCGGGGCCAAGCTGATGTACGGGCGGGTGCGGCAATCCTGGGCGGGGCGCGACATGGCGGACCTGCGCCAGTTC
>JBKICO010000049.1:0-4568 GCA_046567065.1 Acidobacteriota bacterium | reverse complement strand
GCTCACAGCACGACCACGTTGGTCACATCCGGGGGGCACTCCACCCGGATGGGGAGCCCGGCGAAGCCCAGCCCGGCGGAGAGCACGATCCTGCGGTCGTCCAATTCGTTAAGGCCCGGGACGAGCCTTCTGTCCGCCTGGTTGACCACCGGCCCCATGAGCGGCAGCCGGATCTGGCCGCCGTGGGTGTGCCCCACCAGGCTCAGCCAGGGCAGCCGGGATGGGGGCAGCTCCAGCACCCTTTGCGGGTTGTGGGACAACAGCAGGGTGGAGGCCAGGTCCGCCCCGTCCAGGCAGGCCATGCGCTTGTCGCGTTCCCAGTAGTCGCGCGAGCCGCAGAGCTGGAAGCGGCCCCAGGGCCCGGCCAGCTCCACGCGCCGGTCACGCAGGGGGATGACCCCGTTGCCCTTGTGGAAGGCGCTGACGAATCCGGGATCGATGTAGCAGTCGTGGTTGCCGAGCACGGCGTACACCGGGGCCAGCGCAGCCAGGGAGGCGAAGAAGGGCGCGGCCTGGGCGGCCGTTTCCAAGTGGTACTCCACCAGGTCGCCCCCGAACAGGATCACGTCCGGCCCGAAGCCGCGCACCAGGGCCAGGGCCTGCGCTAGGTTGGCGTCCGGCAGGAAGAACCCGGCGTGCAGGTCGGTGATGAGGCTCAGGCGCAGCGGCCTGCCCGGCGCGGCCTCGGGGCTGCGCGTCAGCTCGATGCGCCGTTCGATCACAGGGGAAGTAGACGCCTCGCCCTCCCCTCCGCGCAGCCCCGGCACCACGGCCAGCGACCCCGCCGCGGCCGCGGTGCCCAGGGCCAGGAAACGCCGCCTGGAGCCGTCGTGCGCCACAGCGGCGGGGCTTGGGGCCGGGCGCAGCACGGCCAGGGCCAGTAGCGCGTCCAGCACGGCCAGCGCCGCAAGCAGGCTGAGATAGAAGAAAAGGCGGCTGATCCAGTCATGAAGGCCGAAGGCGAAACCGAGGAGCGCACCCAACGGCACGCCGCAATACAGGCGGACGAAAAGGCGATGCCTGACGCGCCCCAGCCTGGCCCGGTACCGCCACAAGAGGGCCGGCCCTGCCAGGACGATCATCAGGATGAGAGGGAAGGCCAGCAGCAGCAGCGGATGCGCGCCGTGGAAGCCGAGAATGTTCATGGTGTCCTCAAAAATGGTCCTCCGCTGCATAGACGGACTTGCCCCTGCCTGTCCATCACGTTACCATGCGCCCAAAATAACAAACTACCGTCCTCATTATGGCGGCTGGATGAAAACACTCGACTTCAAACGCCTGCGCCTCTCCATAATCGTTTTCACGGTGGGCTTCTCGCTGTTGCCGCTGCTGGTGCTGGGCATCGGGGTCAAGCAACGCTTCTCCAGCGCCTACCAGGACGCCCTGCGCGGCAATCTGCGCACCCTGGTGGAGAGCAAGCGCAACGCAATCGACCTCTTCCTCAACGAACGCCTGAGCCAGGTGACCACCCTGGCAAGCGCGCTCAGCAATGAGGAATCGTCCGACCAGGCCACCTTGGAGCGCATCTTCGCGCTCATGCAGAGCTCCACACGCTACTACATCGACATCGGCGTCATCGGCATGGACGGCTACCACATGGCCTACGCCGGGCCCTACAACCTGGAGGGCCTGAACTACAAGAACGAGGAGTGGTTCGCCAAGGTCACGTCCAAAGGGCTCTACATCTCGGATGTGTTCCTCGGTTTCCGCAAGGTTCCGCACATCATCATCGCGGTGCTGCGGCGCGAGGGCAACCGCTCCTGGATCGTGCGGGCCACCATCGATTCCGACATCTTCGAATCCTTCGTGAAGCGCGTACAGATGGGCCGCAAGGGCGACGCGTTCCTGGTCAACGACAAGCAGGTGCTCCAGACCAACCCCCGCTTCGGCGGCCACGCCATGGAGGACATGGAGCTGCCCTTCCGCGTGGAGGGCCGCTTCCAGGGCGTGCGCGTGCAGGAACTCACCGTGAGCCACCGCTCCTACCTTTACGGCTGGACCTGGCTCGAAAACAAGGACTGGATGCTCGTCATCCGCGAGGACCCCGAGGACGAGCTGCGCCCCCTGTTCGAGGCCGAATACCTCGTCTGGCTGCTGCTGGCCGGGGGCGTGGCCGTGATCATCGCCGGGACCATCATCGTCACCAACACCATGGTGCGCAGGCTGGAGAAGGCCGAGCGCGAGAAGGCCGAGCTGGACGCCAACCTCACCCAGTCCGGCAAGATGGCCGCCCTGGGCAAGATGGCGGCGGGCGTGGCCCACGAGATCAACAACCCCCTGGCCATCATCCGCGAGCAGGCCGGCTGGATCAAGGATCTGCTCGAGGAGGACGAGGTCAAGGCCGTGCCCCAGTACAAGGAGATCTTCGACTCCGTGCACCGTATCGAGCACCACGTGGAGCGCGCCAAGACAGTGACCCACCGCATGCTCGGCTTCGCCCGCAGGATGGAGCCCTCCCTACACGAGGTGGACTTCAACAAGCTCCTGGGCGAGACCGTGCAGTTCCTCAAGACCGAGGCTCTGTTGCGCAACATCGAGGTGCGCCTGAACCTCGGGGAGAACCTGCCCCCCACCAGGTCGGACCCGACCCAGTTGCAGCAGGTGTTCCTGAACCTCATCGACAACGCCATCGACGCCATCGGCAAGAACGGGCAGATCACCCTGACCACCCGCTTCGACGCCGAAAGGAACGAGCTGGCGGCCGTATTCGTGGATACGGGCTGCGGCATCCCACCGGAAACGCTGGACAAGATATTCGACCCCTTCTTCACGACCAAGAAGCCCGGCGAGGGCACCGGGCTCGGGCTGGCCATCGCCTTCGGCATCATCGAGAAGCTGGGCGGGCGCATCACCGTGACCAGCACCGTGGGGCAAGGGACCACCTTCACCGTCTTCGTCCCGGCGGTCTGACAAGGAGTCGGCATGGAACAGGCGCGGATTCTGGTGGTGGACGACGAGCGGGACTACAACGAGACCATCGTCAAGCGGCTGCGGCGCAGGGGCTACGAGGCCGAGACGGCCCTCTCCGGCCCGGAAGCTCTGGAGCTGCTTGGGCGCAAGAGCTTCGACGTGGCCCTGCTGGACATCATGATGCCCGGCATGGACGGCATCGAGGTGCTGCGCGAGCTCAAGAAGCGCACCCCCGAGGTGGAGGTCATCCTGCTCACGGGGCACGCCTCCGTGGAGTCGGGCGTGCTGGGCATGTCCATCGGGGCCAACTCCTACCTGCTCAAGCCCGTGGATTTCGACGAACTGCTGGCTGCCATCGGCCAGGCCTACGAGCGCAAGCGCCTGAGCGGCGGCGGGGCCTAGCCTTCAGCCCGGCGGACGCCTCCCCCGGCCCCTGCGCGAGCGGGACACCCATGCCAAACACAGCACCGCACAGCCCGCAGCCCCGCGGCCCAGCGCCCTCCCCGGCGCGCACGCCGAACGCCGCCGGAATGGCCTGCGGCCGCCCTCCCCGCACCTCTACCCGCCTCATCCCGGTGACGCCGTGATCCCGCTGCGGCGATTCGCTTCAAGCTCCACTACGCAGGGTGCGGCTGCCGCCCTGCTCGTCCTGCTCACGGCGCTCGCGCCGCCGCCGTGGTCCCTGCTGCCGGGCGCGGGGGCCTGCCTTCTGGGCTGGCGGCTGCTCAGGCGCTCGCGGGAGTGCGTGCTGCGTCTCGAATCGCAGAAATGCGCCCTGGACGAGCAGCTCCTGCAATCCCAGAAGCTGGCCGCCATCGGCGAGATCGCCTCGGGCATCGCGCACGAGATCAACAACCCCCTGGCCGTCATCACCCAGGAGGCCGAGTGGATGGGGCACCTGCTCTCCCAGCCTGAGCCCGACGCGGCCGAGCTGCGCCAGAGCCTGGCCGGGGTGCAGGCCCAGGTGCGCCGCTGCGCGGACATCACTCACAACCTGCTGGGGCTGGCCCGCACCTGGAAGCCCGTGCGCCAGCCCTCCGACCTGAGCCGCCTCGTGGAGGACATGCTGCGCCTCGTGGAGCGCGAGGCCTCGCCGCGCAACATCACCCTGCGCCGCGACTACGAACCGGGCCTGCCCCCCATCCCGGTGGACCCGCCCCTGCTGCGCCAGGCCGTGCTCAACCTGCTGGTCAACGCCGTGCAGGCCGTGGAGCCGGGCGGCAGCGTGACCGCCTCCACGGGCCTGCACCCCGATGGGCGGCCCTTCATCCGCGTGGCCGACACCGGCCCGGGCATACCGGACGAGCACCTCTCCCGCGTGTTCGACCCCTTCTTCACCACCAAGGCCCCCGGCAAGGGCACCGGCCTTGGCCTGGCCATCACCCAGCGCATCGTGGACCGGCTCGGCGGGCTGATAGCGGCCGCCAACCAGCCGGGGTCCGGCGCCGTCTTCACCATAACACTGCCCGCCGGAGCGCCCGGCACGGAGCCCAGCAATGCAAAGCCCCATCCGCCTGCTCATAGTTGACGACGAGGAGCGCTTCGTCTCCACCCTGGCCCGGCTGCTCTCCATGCGCCAGATGGAGGTGACAACGGCCTTCAGCGGGGAGCAGGCCCTGGAGGCCTTCGCCCCTGGGGCGTTCGACGTGGCCCTGGTG
>JBKICO010000048.1:0-4450 GCA_046567065.1 Acidobacteriota bacterium | reverse complement strand
ACGTAGATCACGGGCACGTCCCGGAGCATCTTGAGGCGGCGGGCGGTTTCGATGCCGTCCAGCTCGCCTTCGAGGCGGATGTCCATGATTATGAGGTCGGGGCACTTGTCGTCGAGCAGGAGCAGGGCCTCCTCACCGGAGGCGGCCTTGCCGCACACAGTGAAGCCGAGTTTGCGCAACATCGCCGCGGTGGCCATGGCGGCGATCGCTTCGTCCTCAACGATCAACACATTAGCGGGACTCATTACGACGTGGCTCCTTTGCCTGGAAGACGCACTCGAAGGCGGCGCCGGATCCTTCGCTCACGCATAACCTGCCATGCAGTTGCATGGCAAGCTGTACCACGAGCTGCATGCCCAGTGTGGCCGTGCCCTCCAGGTCGAAATCGGGCGGAAGCCCCACGCCGTCATCCTCGATGCGCAACGTGACCTCGCCGTTCCGCTGGCGCACGGCCACGGACACCTGGCCCCGCTCTCTGCCGTTGAAGGCGTGTTTGAGCGCGTTGGTGACCAGCTCGTTGACGATCAGCCCGAAGGGGATGGCCTGGTCCACCACGAGCTGTACGCAATCCACGTCGAGCTTGCAGGATATGTCCCTGCCGCCGCAGGAGGCCGCCAGCAGGCGCGGCACCAGGCGCTGCAGGTAGGGCTCCACGGGCACGCTGGAGAGGTCCCCGGAGCGGTAGAGCTCCTCGTGCACCAGGGCCATGGAGCCTATGCGGTTGCGGCTCTCCTGGAACATGGCGAGGGCCGCCGGGTCCTGCAGGTGGTCGGACTGAAGGTAGAGCAGGCTCGAGATGACCTGGAGGTTGTTCTTGACCCGGTGGTGTATCTCGCGCAGCAGCACTTCCTTCTCGGCCAGGGAGGCGCGCAGGGCCTGTTCGGCCAGCTTCCTGGCGGTGATGTCCTCCGCCACGCCTATGAAATACAGGATGCGCCCCTCCTCCCCCCGCACCGAGGACAAGGTGTGGTGCACCCAGACCTGGCTCCCGTCCTTGCGCACGTAGCGTTTCTCGTGCTCGTGGCAGGCCTCGGCACCGTGCTGCAGGCTCTCCAGGGCCAGTTCGCCGGAGGGGATGTCCGCCGGATCGGTGATGTCGCGGAAGGTCATGCGTCTGAGTTCGTCCATGTCGAAGCCGACGATCTGCTGAAAGCGCCTGTTGGCGCGCAGGTAGCGCCCTTCCAGGGTGCTCTGGGTGAGGCCCACGGCGGCCTGCTCGAACAGGGCGCGGGAGCGGCGCTCGTTCTCCCTCAGGATGGCCTCTCCTTCCTGGATGCGATCGCCCATGTCCACGATGGCCTTCTCGAAGCGGGCCAATTCGGAGAACGCGGGCTCCCCGCTGGGCTGGTAGCGCGTGCCGGGTGTCAGGGCGTCCAGGCCGCGCACGACAGCCGCCATGGGCCTGACGATCCTGCGGTAGAGCTCCCTGCGCAGCATCAGGGTGAGCACCAGGAAGACCACTCCCATGAGCACCGCCGCGCCCACCACGGGCGCGAGCAGCGGGGCCAGGGCCTCGCCCACGGGGGTGCTGACCATCACCTTCCAGCCCAGATCCTTCACGGGGGCCCGCGCCCCCAGGTAGATGCCCTCGTCCTGCTCGAAAATCGCATACCCCTCGGAGCCGAGTTCCATCCCGAAAAGCCTGCTGCCGCCCAGGTTGGCCTGCGTGGCCACCTGGTTCGGGTCGGGGTGGGAGATGACGTTGCCGTAGGCGTCGCAGACCACCACATCCCCCAGGCCGAAGGCGGCTATGGCCTCGATGTTCGCCGTCATGTCCGAGAGGTCCAGCTCGGCCACCAGGGTTTCGGCATTGGAGGCTTTGACCCCGATGTACACCGTGGTCTTGCCGGTCTGGGCGGAATATATCGGCCGGGAGAGCAGAAGCCTGCGCCCCGAGGTTTCGTCGAAGCGGATGGGGAAATTGACGCCTTCGGGCGCCGGAGGCATGCTGGCCACCACGGTGTTGGTGCGGTCCACCAGCATCACGCGCTCCAACTGCGCCGCCAGGCCCAGCATTTCGCCCAGGGCTTCCCTGCGCACCGCACGCCCGGGCGCCGGGGAGGAGTCGATGAAATGCTCCAGCCCGCGCCAGACGCCGTCCATGTAGTGCTCAACGTAATGCGCCAGGCGTTTGGCCAGTTCCTCGTTCTGGCGGCCCAGCATCTGCTCCTGCCCCTTGGCCATGACCAGGGCCATGATAACCAGGCAGACGACCGCCGGGAGCAGCGTCCGCCGCATGAGCCCGCGCTGGAGAATGACCGCGATGGAGCCCGGCGTCATGTCAGTTCCCCCCTTGGGGCACGGTGGCGAACTTGCCGTCGCGGATGGTCACGATGAAGTTGCCGCGCTCCACGTCGCCGTTGGAGTCCAGGCGGAAATCACCGATGACGCCTTTCACGAGGCCAGCCCCGGCCAGGGCGGCCTCCAGCCCCTTGCGCCTGCCGCCGGTGGCCTTGAGGGCCTTGGCCAAAAGCATGACGGCCTCGTAGGAATAGGCGGCCGCGAAGTTCGATTCCCAGCCGAAGCGCTTACGATAGGCCTGCCTGAATTCCTCGAAGCCGGGATAGTCGTTCTGCTCGGTATAGCTGGTGGAGAAGACTATGCCCTCCACGTCGGCGCCGCCCGCCGTGAGAATCTCGCGGGTGTAGGGCCAGGTGGGGCAGAGGATCGGCAGCCGGACGCCGCCGCGCGCCTGGGCCTGGGCGAATGCCGCCACGTCCCGGGCGGACGCCACCAACACGACGGCCTGCGCCCCCGAGGCGGCGGCATCGGCTGCAAACCTGCTCCAATCCGGCTTCAGGCGGGAGGAAAAGCCCACCTCGCCAAGCACCTCCCCCCCGTGTGCGCTGAAGCTTTTCCGGAAGGCCTCCAGAAAGGTGTCCGTGTACCCGGCATTGTCCGAATCGCCGATGAGCAGGACCTTGCGCAGCCTTGCGCCCTCGAAGGCGTAGTCAGCCAGGGTGCGGGCCCAGCTGGTGTTGTCGGGGATGAGGCGGAAGAAGTTGTCGTCCAGGCCGGTGAGCCTGGGGCTGGCAGTGGTGGGCGAGACGAGCACCGCGTCGGCGAACCGGAGTTCGGGGAGCACGGCCAGGGTCTGGGAGGTGGTCATGTGGCCCACGATGGCCACCGCCCCGGCGGCCAGCAGGCTGAAGTCGGCCTCGAGGGCCTTTTCGGGGGTGTTGCCGTCGTCCCGGACCAGGAGCTTGAGCTTGCGGCCGTCGATGCCGCCCTCGGCGTTGATGCGCTCCACGGCCAGCATGGCCCCGTTGCGGCCCTGCACGCCCAGGTCCGAGAAGGTGCCCGTGAGCTGCCCGCTGAACCCGATCACAACCGGGGTGTTGAGGTAATAGGCGCCGGCCGCCAGTATCGCGCAGGCGAGCACGCTGGCGGCGATGATCGACTTCATTCCCATGCCGCGCCCCGCAGCTTGGATGTTATTGAACATTCCCCTCAAAGCTGATCATTTGCTCAATTATTGCAAATAGCTCAAGGCCCCGGAGAAGACAAGGCCGGAGCGCCCGCAGTGCGGGGCGGACCGGCTCAACGCCTGGCCTGGCCCCTGGGCGGGAGCACCTGAATCTCGCGCACGAGCTCCCCGGCGAAGCGCAGGGCGTCCGCGTTGAGCATGGTGGCAGCCGAGGCGGGCAGTTTGAGCCCCGCGAGGAACTGCCTGGCCGTGCGCCAGTCGGCCTGTTCCATCTCCTCCGCGAGGAGCAGCATGTCCCTGGCTTGGCCGTCCAGGCCGAGCAGAGCCCGGGCCAGCTCAGGGGCCAGGGGCAGGCCGGAGATCACCTGCTCCATGGGCATGCCCAGCAGCGAATCCAGCAGGGAGAACAGCCCCAGCACGAAGAGCGAGTCGGGCCGCACCGGCGGCTGTTCGATGTTCTTGCCCAGCAGTTCCAGGAATTTGGCCCGCCGCACGGACTGGAACACCAGCTCCCGGCCTTTGGGCGTGGGGTTGATGTCCGCCAGGAGCACCGCCTGGAGCCATTTGGCCAGGTTGCGCTGCCCGAGGATCATACCCGCCTGGCGGATGGAGTCCACCGTGTCGCGCCTGCCGAACGTGGCGGAGTTGATGTAGCGCAGCAGGCGGTAGGAGAGCGAAAGGTCCGTCTCGATGATTCTGGAAATCCTGCCGGGGTCGAAGTCCTCGTCGGAGAGTTCGCCGAGCAGCTTGACCCGCGTGATCTGCGAGGTGGACATCTTGCGCCCCGAGACTATCTCCGGGCGCTGGAAGAAGAACCCCTGGAACAGCTCGAAGCCCAAATCTCGTGTTTTGGCGAGCATGGCCACGTCCTCGACCTTTTCGGCCAGAAGCAGCCGCCCCCCGCCGCGCAGGCGATTCACCAGCGCGGCCGCATCCTGATCGGGCAGGGCCAGCACGTCCACCTTGACTATGTCCGCCAGGGGCAGGAAGGCCTCAAGCTCCGGCTGGCCCACGAAGTCGTCC
>JBKICO010000047.1:0-4836 GCA_046567065.1 Acidobacteriota bacterium | reverse complement strand
CCGCCAGGCTGACCCCGTGCTCCAGCACGGTGCGCAGGTCACGCCCGGAGAGCTGGAAGGTGGCCACGTTGTCGGTGAAGGGGTAGAAGGTGAGCAGGTCGCCCATGGTCACGTCACCCGCCTTGAGCCCGGCGCGGATGGACCCCGCGTTGATGAACGCGGCCTGCACTCCCTGGTTGCGGGCGGACATACGGATGGCGTCGGCCATGATGTCGCCCAGGCCGCATTCGCCGTGGCGGCACTCCGGCAGGAGGTGCTCGGCGATTCTGCCGACCACCTGCCCCATGTAGGGCTTGAGCTCCTCCTGCATGGCCCGGACCCTGTTCAGCATGGCCGGGTCCTGCGGCCTGGAGGCGTCCAGCAGCAGGGGCGCGCCGCTCCAGGAGACTGGCGCGCCTTTGGCGTCGAACTCCACGGCGAGCTCACCCAGGTATTTGCCCCAGGCCTCGGCCTGCACGATGAGCACGGGTTTGCCCGAGGGCGACTGCACCACCAGGGGGTAGGGCGCAACGGCCTTGGGGTCCATGCCGGAGAGCAGGCTGTGGCTGTGCCCGCCCACGATCACGTCCACCCCGTCCACCTCGGCGGCAAGCTGCCGGTCCCGCTCCAGGCCCACATGGGTCACGGCGATGACGATCTCGGCCTTCTGGGCGGCGAGCTCCTTGACCGCCTGGCGCAGGGCCTGGGCAGCGTCGTGGAAGGTCAGCTCCGGGCCGGGGTTTGAGAGGCGGGAGGTATCCTCGTTTGCCAGGCCCACGAGGCCGATCTTGCGGCCCCCAACGGTGAGCACCGTCCAGGGCTTGATGCGGGCCTTGAGGGCCGGGTCGCCCGAGGCGTCCAGGTTGGCGGCCAGCACGGGCACGTTCAGCCCGTTCAGGAAGGTCTGCTCCAGGTTGGCAGGGCCGTCGTCGAACTCGTGGTTGCCCAGGGTCATGGCCTGGTAGCGCAGGGCGTTCATGGCGGTCTGGCTGGGCTTGCCCTTGAGCGCCGTGTAGAAGAGCGTGCCCTGGAACTGGTCGCCCGCGTCCAGCAGCAGGGTGTTGCCGCCTTTCTTGCGCTCGGCCTCCACGGCGGCCGCGATTCGCGGGTACCCGCCGAAGCACGCGCCCTGGACGGATTCCTCCTGGGTGCAGGTCTGGCCCAGGTGGTTGAACTCCGCCATGCGGGCGTGGATGTCGTTGGTGTGCAGGATGGTCAGGCGATAAGGCTTGGCCGGTTCGGCGGCCCACAACTGGCAGCCAAGAACAAGGACAACCGCCAGGGCCGCCAGCAGTCCGTAAAGTCGCCGCATCGCCTCAGCTCCGTGCTATTCCTGGCTTTCCCGTTTCTTGTACGTGCCGCCGGCGGCCTCGATCTCCTTGAGGGCGAAGGCGCACATTTCGTCCAGGCGCTCGGCCAGCAGGGGGGAGATGTCCACGCTCATGGTGTCGTAGTCCACGGGCTGGATGCCGAGCACCACGCAGTCGGGCTTGTTGCCCACCAAACCGCAGTAGATCAGGGTGTCCACCAGGTCGGTCTGGTGCATGGAGTCCTTGAAGGCCAGGGACTTGCGCAGGTCGTCCCCGGTGCAGCGGTAGATGGTGCCGGGGTCGCCGCCGCCGAGCACCGCGTCCAGGATGATGGCCATGTCGCAGTTGAGCAGGGGGTCCATCAGGCGCATGCCCAGGGTGCCGCCGTCGAGCAGGGTGACGTTGTCGGAGAACTCGTACTCGCGTTCCAACTTTTCCATGCAGCGCACACCGACGCCTTCGTCGGTGTAGAGGATGTTACCCACGCCCATCACCAGAATTCTGCGGGCATTGTCTTCCATTGATGCTCCTCCGGGTTGAAGTGGCCCATCATGCCCTGCAAAGGGCCTGCGGGCAAGGGCCGCGACGCGTTGACGCGGCCTGGTTATGCATTGTATGATACGGAACGTTAATTCAATATTTATTTGTTGACTACCGGGAGCCGCCATGCAGGATGATCCGACGCCGTTGCCTTACTGGACGGAGCGTGGCCGCCGCGTGCTGTTCGTCACCTACAAGGGCGACTGCCGCTTCGTCCGCCTGGACGGGCGGGAACTGCTCTTCTCCACGCACACCCTGGCCGACGTGTTCGCCTGCGTGCGCCCGGGCGACATCCTGCAACTGCTGCCGGGCAAGTACTGGCCGCCCATCCTCTACGACGAGGACTCGGGCGCGCCGCCCACCTGCCGCCCGGTGAAGATCGCCGACATCCACGGTTCGCCGGACATGCCCGTGACCATCCGGGGCCTGGGCGCGGCCACCGCGCTCAACGGCGGCCTGGGCGGGGTGCCGCACGACTCCATGCTACCGGAGATGAAGCATTTCGCCTTCTTCAAGCTGGCGGACTGCTCCTGGATCGAATTCGAAAATCTGGCCGTGGAGAGCTGCTGGCCCACCTTCCTCTACATGGAGGACTCATCCTACGTGAGCGTGCGCCGGGTGCGCGCCACGGACAGCCGCTACCTGGTCTACGCGCGCGGCCAGGGCTGCCATCACATCCTCCTGGAAGGGAACCACTGGCGCCAGGACCCCACAGGGGCCATGTGGCGCGACCAGCTCTGGCTCGACTCCAAGCGCAAGCGCTACTTCTACTGCAACGGCGGCCTCTTCGGCAGCGTGGGCGTCGCGGGCAGCGTGGTGCTGCGCGGCAACACCATCTGCGACGCCTTCAACGGCATGCGCATGAAGACGGAGAAGAAGAAGGAGTCCGTGCAAAATTTCAATGTGGAGATCTACTCCAACACCATGCTGCGGGTGCGCGACAACCCGGTGGAGCCGGAGCGCGGGGCCACCAACTGGTGGGTGCACCACAACCGCATCCACAACGCGCACGCCTGGTTCTCGCTGGACGAGGTGGCCGGGGGCTTCTGGTACTTCTTCGCCAACACGGGCTGGATCACGGACAAGCCGGGCACCCCCCTGGACCCCAACCGGGGCGGCAAGGTCTACAAGTACGATGCGGGCGGCCCCATGCCGGAGAGGTGCGTTCTGGCGTGCAACAACAGCTATAAGCTCTGCAACAGCCTGGTCAAGGGAGGGGCCACCAAGCACCTGAAACATCGAAACAATGCCGTGCTCTTCGCGGATGAACCCGTGGAGGGAAGCCCCGTGCACGACAAGGCCGAATGCCCCCTGCCCGAGGCCGTGCGTAGGCCCTTCGCGGACGGCTGCCGGGGTGCGGAGGGCCGCCCGGACGACCGGTTTGTCGGCGACGATTTCCTGAAGGACGGCTGGAAGCCCGGCGTGAGCTTCGACTTCGACCTGACCAACCTGCCCTGGCCCAGGAGAATCACGGACAACGCCCAGGAGCAGGGCGGCGTGGTGGACCCCGAAGCGCGCTTTGTCGACCCGGACCGGGGCGACCTGCGGCTGGTCGGCGGCCCCAGGCCGGGCAGCCGGGTGGTGCTCAAGGCCGTGGAGGACTGGCCCGGCGAGGAAGACTGGGATTCGGGCGAGGGGACGCCCATCGGATCGTATGACGCGCAGGGAATGTTGGTCGCGGGACCGCCCTTCGTGTTTTTGCGGCCTGAGGACGCGGATGAGGGCTATGTGGAGATGCCGCGTTTGGTGCGCCTGGAGGTGCTAGGCGGGAAACCAGGCGAGGAGGCTGATCTGGTGCTCACGTTCTCGACCCCGCTGGCCGGAGGCGGCCCTGTACGGGTGCGCATGGCCTCGGGCGGAACCGAGGCCTGGGTGGACTGCATTCGGGAGGGACGGGTGCTGCGCGGAGCGCTGTCCGCCGGGCTGGGGCGTGAACGCGGCACAGGCGAACCGGAAGAGAACTGGGCCGGAGTGTACGGGCTCAAGCTGGATGCGGTGCAGCTGCCAGACGACCTCAAGGGGGCCAACGGCCAGTACGTTACCCTCTGGGCCAGCGTGTTCGCAGGGCTGGGGTTCTACGCTACGGGCGAGACGCCCCGGGTGAAGCCGCCGAAGGTGGTTTGTTTCTGCAATTGCGGGGAGGAGTGATCACCCCGGCATCGAACAAAAAAAGAGGGCCGCTTTCGCGGCCCTCTTTGTTTCAACTCGTCAGTTCTTCAATGCGCTCTTACAGCACCTTGAAGCTGAGCACCTCGTTGCTCTCCGGCTGGATCACGTGCACGCCGCAGGCGATGCAGGGATCGAAGGAGTGGATGGTGCGCAGGATTTCAACCGGGCGTTTGGGATCGGCGATGGGGGTGCCGATCAGGGCCTCTTCCACCGGGGAGAGCTTGCCGGCCGCGCAGCGGGGTCCGAGGCTCCAGGTGGAGGGCACGACCAACTGGAAGTTGTTGATCTTGCCGCCCTTGATGTCGATCCAGTGGGAGAGGGCGCCGCGGGGGGCGTCCACGAAGCCGACGCCCTGGGCGCTGTCGGGCATCTTCCAGTCCTGGTAGAGCTTGGTGTTGCCCTTCTTCACGTTGTCGGCCAGCTTCTTGACCCACTTGTCCATCTCTTCGGCGATGACTGCGGTTTCCACGCCGCGGGCTGCCGTGCGGCCCAGGGTGGAGAACAGGGCTTCCTTGCCGACGCCCAGCTTCTTGCAGATCATGTCCACGACCTTGACGGTGGGCTTGTGGCCCTTGCCGTAGGCCACCAGGACCTTGGCCAGCGGACCGGTCTCCATGGGCTCGCCCATGTAGCGGGGGGCCTTCATCCAGGAGTAGCGGTCCTTGTCGTCAAGCGAGGTGTACTTGGGATCGGTGACGCCCTGGTAGGGGTGCTTGGCTTCGTCGCCCACGTACCAGGAGTGCTTCACGTGCTCCATGATCTGCTTGGGATCGGGAGTGGTGATCTTGGTCAGGTCGCGCTTCATGATGACGCCGGCGGGGAAGTAGCGGTCGTCGAA
>JBKICO010000046.1:0-8125 GCA_046567065.1 Acidobacteriota bacterium | reverse complement strand
CTCCACCGAGATCGGGCTGGAGGCTGTGCTCTGCGAGCCGCTCAAGGCCCTGTGCGCGGGCATGGCCACGCCAGGGCTGCGCTGGGGTGCGGCCCCGCCCATCCAGGGGGTGACGGGGCTCATGTCGCGCGCGCTGCTGGACCCGGGGGGCGAGCGCCCCGTGGGCAACCCCAACTACGCCCTGCTCACCCGGGACTATCTGAACCTCAACGCCCGCGTGGACTACCACTTCGTGATGATCGACGCCGTGTGCGGGGCCAACTCCCGCGAGAACTCCATCCGCTTCCGCTTCAAGGGCGGGGGCACGGCCAGGGTGCAGCGCGAGCGCCGCGCCGTATTCGTGGAGGCGGTGCTCCAGGCCGAGGAGTTCTTCACCACCCGCCAGGGCGACATGGTCACCGGGGTGCTCACCGAGGGCTCGCGCGAGACCATGCGCGCCAAGATGGAGATGCTGGGCCGCTTCCTAGGCTTCAGCAGGCTCCTGGACGCGGTGATGGTGGACGACGGGATGCCCGGGCGCGTGGCCCGCGCCTTCCAGAGCGGGGACTACGCCCTGGAGGGGCTGGCGGGGGAGAGCGCGGGGCGTTGACCCGAGCCTTGGGGCCGGTTGCCGAGCCTGACCTGAAAACACGCCTACAAGCCGCAGGAAAAAGCTGCGACCGATGCCCATGAGGCCATGCGTGAAGGGCGGTTTTTTGAGGCGGCGCGGCAGACGGGGATTTCGGGGCGAACGCTCAGGCGTGGTGGAAGCGCAGCTCCGGCAGCTCCAGGGCTGTGAGCACGCGCCCGGAGCCCGCGCCCGTGTCCAGCCCGATGAGCCCCGGGGCCACCAGGGGCGTCTCCAGGGGCATGTGCCCGAAAACCAGCGTTTCGCCGGAGGCGGCCCAGCCCTCGGGGTCGGGGGTGCGGTTGCTAAGCAGGGCCTCCAGCTCCACGGGTCCGGCTTGGCCGGGGTCTGTGCCGTGGGGCATGGGGGCGTGGAAGAAGACATAGCCGCCGAGCCTGCTCCAGCGCTCGAGGCCCAGCAGGAAATCCCTGTGGCTTTCGGGCATGAAGTCCAGCCCCTGGAAACCGGGGCCAGCCCCGTAGCTGTCCAGGGTGGCCTGGAAGCCCGTGGCGCGCAGCAGGCGCAGCTCCTCTGGGTCCTGGCTGGCGGCGTAGCGGAGCAGGGCGGCCTCGTGGTTGCCCATGAGGAACACCGTGTCCGGCCGCCGGGCCTTGAAGGCCAGCAGCCGCTCAAGCACCCGGCGGGTCTGCCCGCCGCGGTCGATGTAATCCCCCAGGAAGACGTAACGGGCCTCGGGGGCCAGGCCTTGCAGCCTGCCCAGCAGGGCGTCGAGCTTGTCCGCCCGCCCGTGGATGTCTCCCACCGCGAAGATTGTTCCGCCGCTTGTTTCCGTGTTCATGGCCCGGGCATGCTAGCCCCCCGGGGCGGGCTTGTCCATGAAGGCGCTGCCTCGGGGCGGCTGGGCCTTGTGCCCTGGCGCGCTCCGGGGTTACAGAACGGACTGGCCCGGCCCCAATGGCCCGGCCAGCCGTTGGAACGCCAGAAGAGGAGGGCGCGATGCTGCAATTCCATGTGGACGGGGACCTGTGCATACGCTGCGGGGAGTGCGCGGCCGACTGCCCAGCGGGCGTCATCGCCCTGGACGACCTGCCCGCCATCACCAATGAGGAGGGCTGCTACCGCTGCCTCCACTGCTACATGGTCTGCCCCACGGGGGCGATCTCCATCCTGGGCTGCGACCCCAAGGAGGCCGACACGGCCAGGAGCCTACCGGGTCCGGAGCAGATGGCGAACCTGATCCGCTGGCGCAGGTCCGTGCGGCGCTACAAGGACGAGAACCTGCCCCCCGAGCTGATCGACAATTTGCTGCAGACCGCCTGCCACGCCCCCACCGGCGTCAACGCCCAGGACGTGCTCTTCACCGTGGTGCGCGACAAGGCCCGTATGAAGGAGTTGGGCAAGGAGATCATGGCCTGCCTGGACAAGCTGGAGAAGGCCGGGGAACTGCCCGGCGGCCTGGCCGGGGAGTACCTGAACTTCGTGGTGCGCGCCTGGAGGGACATGGGGCTGGACGTGATATTGCGGGACGCGCCGCACCTGCTGCTCACCAGCGCGCCCAAGGCCGCGCCCTGCCCCGTGCAGGACGTGCACATCGCCCTGGCCCAGTTCGAATTGCTGGCCAGCGCCCACGGCCTGGGCACCCTCTGGGACGGCCTGTTCATGATGGCGCTCTCCGTGTGCCCGCATCTGGTGGCGCACCTGGGCGTGCCGGAGGACCATATGCTGGGCTACGCCATGCTCTTCGGCAAACCAGCCGTGGAGTACCACCGCCCGGCCAGGCGCGGCCCCGCCAGGATCAACTACGTGGGCTGAGCCCTCGCCTGCCGCCCCGGCCTGTTCGAGGATGGAGGGGCAGACCCGCGCAACGGGCCTGCCCTCTTGATTCGATGGCAAACCCCGAAGACGGCGCCGGGGGCCGCAGGCGGGCGGCGAAACCGCCCTGTCCCCGCCCGGCCCCTGATCGGCTCGCGCCCGGGGATGCGGGCGCCACCGGCCCGCTCAAGCCTGGCCGCCGCCCATGGCCTTGCCCGCGGCTTTCTGGACGTCCTCCGGGAAGTCCGAGAGCTCGAAAACCTGGCGCACCTCGATCACGTCGGTCTCGGCGGCGGGGCAGCGCTTGGCCCACTCCACCGCCTCCTCCTTGGAACCGGCCTGGATCATCCAGAAGCCTCCGAGCGTCTCCGCCACGCCCGGAAACGGCCCCTCGGCCACTTCGGGCTTTCCGCCCCGGAAGCTGACCCGCGCCCCCATGGAGGGCGGGTGCAGCCCGTCCAGGGCCAGGAGAACGCCAGCTTCCTTCAGGGCCTCGTTGTAGCGCATCATGGCCTCGACATCCTCGGCCTTGGGCGCGATGCCCGGGGCCGCGTCCTCGTAGCCCTTGGGGATCATCAGCATCATGAACCGCATCCGGCGCCTCCTCGCGTAGTTTTCCCGGCGGTGCCGGGCCTACGGCACGATGACCATCCAGCCCACGCCGAAGCGGTCGGTGAGCATGCCGAAGCAGGGCGAGAAGAAGGTCTTGCCCAGGGGCATCTGCACCTGGCCGCCTTCGGCCAGGGCGGCGAAGGCTTGTTTGGCCTTGTCCTCGTCGTCGACGGCGAGCGAGAGCGAGAAGCCCCGGAAGTCGGGCTCGCCCCGGCAGTTGCCGTCGGAAGCCATGAAGGTGGTGTCGCCCACGCGCACGTTGGCGTGCATCACCTTCTCCTCCGAACCGGGCGGGATCATGCCGGGGGGCGGGGCGTCGGGGCTGTCCATGTAGCGCATGAGCATGGTCACCTCGGCGCCGATGGCTTGGGCATAGAAGGCCAGGGCCTCGTCGCAGCGTCCGTCGAAGAACAGATAGGGCTCGATCCTCATGGTTGCTCCTCCAGTGTGCTGGCGCGTCAGGCCCCGGCCTTGAGGGCCTGGGCGACCTGGCGCAGGTGGTCGGTGTGGAAGCGCAGGTGGAAGTCCGTCAGGCCGGAGATCATCTGCTCCAGGGTGGGGCGCTCGCCCAGGGGCGTATCCTTGAAGGCGGGGATGTGCGCCTTGCGGGCCAGTTGCTCCGGCGTCAGGGTCAGGGTGAAGGCCGTCACGGCCTCGTATTCGCGCCGGACGCCCTCCAGCAGCTCCGCGAAGGACATTGCCTCCCTCGTTTCAGTGTAGAAGGGGTTCTCGACCACCAGGTCGATGCTTGGGGTGTCGGCCTCCAGGAAGGCCTTGAGCAGGGGAAGCATGCCCATGCCTTCGGGGCCGCTCAGGTGGGAGAGTATCTGCTTGGGGCTCCAGCGTCCGGCCGGGGCTCTGGACGCGGTGGCCTCGTCCAGGCCCTCGCAGGCCTGGGCCAGTTGTTCCAAGTTCTCCCGGAGGCCCCGGACCAGTTGTTCAGGCGTGGCCATAATGTGATTCCTCCTTGCCGGCTGGGCGCATCAGGCGCACTTCCCGCCATCATACGCCTTTTCCGGCCCGGTGCACAAGCGGCGCGTGGAACCGGACGTGGCGGCGCGTCACGCGGGCTCGAAGGCGTGGGGCACGAAGCGGCTCAGATTGGTGGTGATGCGCCCCGCCGACTCCCTGATCCCCATGCCAGCGGCCCAGCCCCCCACGACCCAGGCCCCCACCACGGGCCTGGCCCCGCCGAAGTCCGGCAGCTCGCACAGGGCCTGCCACACCGCGTCGGACTCGTCGTAGCCGCCGCCCGTGCGCTCGATGGTCTCTCCACCCTTGACCAGGGCCATGTTGGCCCCTTCCCGGGCCAGTTTGGGCTTGACCACGTAGTCGGTGAGCCCGCGCGGGCCGTCGAGGTAGGCCGGGACGAGATTCGGGTGGCCGGGGAACAGCTCCCAGAGGATGGGCAAAATGGCCTTGTTGGAGAGCAGCATCTTCCAGGCGGGCTCGATGAAGGCCGTGCGCTCGGAGGCGTAGGCCAGGTATTGCCCGAAGTCCTCCTTCACGAGCCATTCCCAGGGGTAGAGCTTGAACAGGTTTTCGATGTGCCTGCCGCCCAGGTCCACGAAGCGCATGGCCAGGGAGTTCCAGCCGATCTCGTCCACGTGCAGGAAGTCGGTGGCGAGGCCCGCCGATTGGGCGGTGTCGCGCAGGTAGTTGGCGGTGATGATGTCCTCCACGTCGCGGGTGGAGGCGAAGTGCAGGATGCCGCCGCGCAGCTTGGGCTTGAGCTCGGCCCAGCGCGCCACGAGCTTCTCGTGGATGGAGTTGAACTGGTCAAGCCCCGGGAGCACGTCCTGCAGCCAGAACCACTGGATCACCGAGGCCTCCAGCAGGCTGGTGGGGGTGTCGGCGTTGTACTCCAGCAGCTTGGGGGGCGACGCGCCGTCGTAGGCGAAGTCGAAACGACCGTAGATCGAGGGGGGCTCCTCCTCCCAGGAGGCTTCGATGAGCGGGACGGCGGATTCGGGGATGCCCAGGTCGGCCCAGCGGCGCGTGTCGATGACGTGCTGGGCGGCCTCCAGGCAACGCTCGTGGAGGTCGTTGGCGGCGCGCTCCACCGCGTCCACCTCGTCCGCGCCGAAAAGGTAGTAGGCCGACTCGTCCCAGTAGGGCACGTCGTCCAGTGTATGGAAGATGAAGCCCTGGCTCTCCACCGTGGCCTGCCAGCCGGGCCTGGGTTCGATGGGTATGCGCCGCATGGTTCAGGCCGATGCGGAGAGGTGTGCGCCGGTGGAGCCGAACCCGCCCCTGCTCACGTAGGCCTTCCCGGCGTGGGCCTGGGCGCCGGAGGCTATGGCCCGGCCTTCGGCCACGGCGCCGCCGTAGTTGGGGTGGCCGGGGGGCAGGGGCCTGACGGAGCGGTCCTCCCCCACGATGTAGGGGCGGCCCGAGGAGTGGTAGATGATGTTGCTGTAGCTGCCGGACCTGTAGCCCTCTTCTTCATCGTCGTCGTCCGGCGTGCAGGCGGAGAGGCTCAGGCCAACCGAGACGACAAGGCCGATGGCGATGTGGCGGGAGCGTTTCATGGAGCGCCCCTTACGCCGTGGCCGCGATGATGAGGGCGATGCCCAGCTTGACGCCCGCCTCGGCGATGACCGCCGCCAGGTTCCTGTCGCGGGAGATCTCTTCGCCAAGGGTCGTCCCGGCCAGGAAGACCTTGTCCGCCAGCCAGGAGAAAGCCAGCAGCAGCACGACCCCGCGCACGGCGGCCAGCACGAAGGCGGCCAGGTCCTCTCCCCAATGCGAGAAGTCGCCGAGGACGGCCGAGGCCAGGATGATGCCGAGGCACACCAGCATGGAGCCCAGGTGCAGCCCAAGCGCCGCGTTGCCCCCGGCGATCTCGTGCTGGTCGTCGTAGGGGGAGAGGCGCTCCAGGAGTTTCAGGAACAGCATCAAGGCCAACTGCCCGAGCAGGAAGAACACCACGCCGGAGAACACGGTCCCCTGCCCGGTGAAGGCTGCCCGCATGATGAGCCCCGTGGCCAGCCCGCCCCCCGCTTCGACCAGGCCCACGGCCAGGTTGCCGTCGAGAATGGCTTTGGTGTTGTCGATTTTCGGCAGGGCGAGCTTGTCCAGCATGGCGAAGGCCGCCACCAGCAGCGCCAGGAGCACGGACCCGGTGAAGGCGAACCCGGCCACGTCGCGGAGAAACCCGGTGGAGGGGGCCATGAGCGGGCCGCACAGGCCCAGGGCCGAGGCCAGGGCGAAGGACGCGAAGCGCAGGGCCACGGCGGTGTTGTTCAGGGTGGAGATCTGCTCCCCGAGCGGGGTGCCCCCGGCCCGCGCGATGCGGTCCGCGCAGAGCCTGTGGGCCAGCCAGAGCACTGCGAAGGCCAGGGCGAGGAAGACGAGGGAAGCGAGTGCGTGGGCCATGTGACGCTCCTGCCGGTTGCGGCTGCTGGGATTGATCGCAAGGCATGCTAAACGATCACACCCTCCACGGCAATGCCCCCCCGGGGGAGGAAGGGGAGGAAGGCCCGGCAGCCCCGGCCCGGGCGGCGGCGGGGACGGCTCCAACCCCCGAGGTTCCTGCGCGCGTGATGCGGAAAGCCGTCACGGGACAACAAAATGTTCCAGTGGCAACAAAAAACGAGCCCGCCAATTGCGGGATCAGCAGTAAACGAGAATCAATCCACAGGGATGGTGTCAAAAAACCTCAATGGCTGATGCGGGGTGCTGGTCACTTTGGCCGTTGCGACAGCCCTGCGGATTGGCTATGGAATAGACAAACCCTGATCTTCGGCGTCCGAAGAGAGGCTTCGCCAGGACGCCCGATGGAGCATGCCCCCTCGCAGCCGGGCAGGGGGGCGGCGGTTCTTCAGTCCTACACGGTGATGCGGCGACGTCGCCCATGCGTATTCTGGGCGTCATGCTTACAAAAATAGGAGGCGTGGCGGAATGCGGAAAATGATCGGGCATCTTCCTGTTATCATTGTCACGGCGCTATTGTGCCTTCCGGGATTCTCCCGGGCGGCGGACAAACCGAACATCCTTCTGATCGTCGGCGACGATGTGGGCTATGGCGACCTCGGAGTCTACGGCGGCGGCGAGGGGCGCGGCATGCCCACCCCCAGCTTGGACCGCCTGGCCAGCGAGGGCATGACCATGTTCTCGTTCTACGCCCAGCCGAGCTGCACCCCGGGCCGCGCCGCCATGCAGACAGGGCGCATCCCGAACCGCAGCGGCATGACCACCGTAGCCTTCCAGGGCCAGGGCGGCGGCCTGCCCGCCGCCGAGTGGACCCTGGCCTCGGTGCTCAAGCAGGCCGGGTACAACACCTATTTCACCGGCAAGTGGCACCTCGGCGAGGACGACTACGCGCTGCCCAACGCCCAGGGCTACGACGAGATGCGCTACGTGGGCCTGTACCACCTGAACGCCTACACCTA
The DNA here is from genome assembly GCA_046567065.1 of Acidobacteriota bacterium. Classification (GTDB taxonomy): domain Bacteria; phylum Desulfobacterota; class Desulfovibrionia; order Desulfovibrionales; family Desulfovibrionaceae; genus Fundidesulfovibrio. The sequence continues at coordinate 739 of JBKICO010000046.1, read as the reverse complement.
CGGCGACCCCACATGGTTCCCGGACATGGACCCCGAGCTGCGCGCGATGTTCCAGAAGGTGACCAAGGGCGCCCTTTCGGGCAAGGCCGGCGAGAAGGCCAAGGAAGATTTCAAGATCAACGGCCAATACGTAAACACGCCTGAAAAGGGCGTTGTAGGCATCCCCTTCTTCGACTCCTACGTGGAGAAGGCCGCCCTGGGGTTCCTGGACGAGGCCAAGAAGTCCGGCAAGCCCTTCTTCATCAACGTGAACTTCATGAAGGTGCACCAGCCCAACCTTCCCGCCCCCGAATTCGAGCACAAGTCGCTCTCCAAGAGCAAATACGCGGATTCCGTCGTGGAACTCGACACCAGGATAGGGCGCATCATGGACAAGCTGCGCGCACTGGGCCTGGACAAGAACACCCTGGTCGTCTTCACCACCGACAACGGGGCCTGGCAGGACGTCTACCCCGATGCGGGCTACACGCCGTTCAGGGGCACAAAGGGCACCGTGCGCGAAGGCGGAAACCGCGTGCCCGCCATCGCCTGGATGCCCGGCAAGATCAAAGCCAACATGAAGAGCCACGACATCGTGGGCGGCCTGGACCTGATGGCCACCTTCGCCGGCCTGGCCGGGCTCAAGCTCCCCGAGAAGGACCGCGAGGGTCAGCCCATCATCTTCGACAGCTTCGACATGTCCCCCATGCTCTTCGGCACCGGCAAGTGCGCCCGCAAGAGTTGGTTCTACTTCACCGAG
>JBKICO010000045.1:0-6674 GCA_046567065.1 Acidobacteriota bacterium | reverse complement strand
CGGCCGCCTCCATGTTGTGCATGATGAGGTCGATGGCGCGCAGGGCCTGCAACTCCGTGAAGGGGGAGGCGATGCGCGACACGTAGGACTCCACGGCGTGGGCCAGGGCGTCCACTGCGGAGGCGATGATGAGCTCCTGGCTCTTGGTGAGCAGGATCATGGGATCGATGATGGAGATGTTGGGCACCAGCGACCGGCTGATGATGGACATCTTGAGCTGGCGGGGGACGTCCGTGACGATGCAGAACTGGGAGATGTCCGAGCCGCTGCCCGCCGTGGTGGGCAGGCAGATCATGGGCGGCAGGGGCTTGTCCACCCGGTTCGCGCCCTCGTAGTCCGCGATGGAGCCGCCGTTGCCCGCCAGAATGGCGATGCCCTTGGCCGCGTCGATGGGGCTGCCCCCGCCCACGGCGATAATCACGTCGGCCTTGGCCTCCAGGTAGAGGTTCGCGCCGTCGTGGATCTGCTTGTCGCGGGGGTTGGAGTTGACGTCGCCGAAGTAGATCCACTCCAGGCCGTCGTCGTAGAGAATGTCCTTGATGCGGTCCACCCAGCCGCTGGTCTCCAGGCCGGGGTCGCTCACCAGCAAAACGCGGTTGGCCCCGAGGCCCCTGGCGCAGTGCGCCACGTGCACCAGCGCCCCCCTGCCGAAGATGATCTCGGGCACAGCGAACTTTGTCACTTTCATGGTATCCCCTCACAGGAGCCCGGCGCTGGCGTCCCCATACGACTGATTGGAAACTTGGCGGCTGATTCCGGGAGGATACACCACAAGTTGCGCAGGGCTCAAGTTCCGCGCGCTCCCCCACCTGATCAGCCAGCCCCCGCGCCGCGCGGTCCCCTGATACGTAAGCATGATGCAGCTCCAGGGAAGCCCCCGGGGGCTGTGTCCCGCACGGCCGGAGAGGAGGCCGCTGCGGGCCGGGGGCACGCTGCGTGAAATAAAGGCGCGGGCCGGGCGGGGCAGGATCCGCCGGGCCCGCGCATGAGCTAGGCGCTAAACGGCAGGCCTACAGGGCAGCCGTGTAGATGGCGACCACGTCCGCGTCCTTGGGGCAGCGGGGGTTGGTCAGGCCGCAGGCGTCCTTCTGGGCGTTGGCGGTCATGGTGGGGATGTCCGCCGCCTTCACGTCCTTGCCGTAGCGCTTGCCGAGCTCCACCAGACCGGACGGGATGCCCACGTCGGCGGAGAGTTCCTTGATGGCGTCCAGGGCCTTTTCGGCGGCCTTGCGCAGGGGCATGCCCACGATGTTCTCGCCCATGATCTCGGCCATCTTCGCAAAGCGCTCGACCCTGGCGATCAGGTTGAACTTCTCAACGTGGGGCAGCAGGATGGCGTTGCACTCGCCGTGGGGCAGGTCATAGAAGCCGCCCAGCTGGTGCGCCATGGCGTGCACGTGGCCCAGGCTGGCGTTGTTGAAGGCCATGCCGGCCAGGTACTGCGCGAAGCACATGGCCTCGCGGGCTTCCAGGTCCTTGCCGTTGGCAACGGCCTTGCGCAGATACTTGAAGATCAGCTCGATGGCCTTCTCGGCGGCCGAGTCGGTCATGGGGGTGGCGATGGTGGAAACGTAGGCTTCCACGGCGTGGGTCAGGGCGTCCATGCCGGTGGCGGCGGTGAGGGACGGGGGCATGCCGACCATGAGCAGCGGGTCGTCGATGGCGATGTTGGGGGTCACGCGCCAGTCCACGATGGCCATCTTAACGTGGCGGGACAGGTCGGTGATGATGCAGAAGCGGGTCATTTCGGAGGCGGTGCCCGCGGTGGTGTTCACGGCCAGGTACGGGGGCATGGGCTTGGTGGACTTGTCCACGCCTTCGAAGTCATGGATCTTGCCGCCGTTGGCGACCACGAGGCCGACGCCCTTGCCGCAGTCGTGCGAGGAACCGCCGCCCAGGGTGATCAGGCTGTCGCACTTGTTCTTCTTGTACACGTCGACGCCGGCGTGGACGTTCGCGTCGGTGGGGTTGGGAATGGTGTCGGAGTAGACGACATATTCCATCTTGGCCGCGTCGAGCAGATCAGTGATCTGTTTGCAGATGCCTGCATTGACGATGCCCTTGTCCGTCACGATCAGAGGCTTGCTGCCGCCCAGGGCCTTGATTTTCTCGGGGATGGCCTTGGAGGCGCCGATGCCGATCAGGGTGACGCTGGGGATAAAGAAACCGTAGACCTGCTCGTTAACTGCCATGTCGCTATCTCCTTGGGGTTGAAGTTGCTGTGACGTTCACTCTCAGGTGCACTCTCTAAGGCAACTTCCGGGCCAAAGTGATTTATCCAATGTATGCAATGTGTTAGGATAGTTACTTTTATCACATGGCCGTACTCGTCCCCGAATTGTCCGCTTCAAAGGGGCGGGCCCGTTCCGGCTTGATCCCACGGACCGGGCGTATGCGACACTTATTCTTTTATTTCAGTGAGATAATTTCCTATGTATCCAAATGGCCTTCGGATTTCAGACAACTGTGTCAATATGACCCACATGGTTTCGGCTTTCCGGAATCCGTGAAACTGCTTGCGATTTCCCGGCGACTGAGTTGTAAAATGTCTGTTGGGATTCGATCCTGATGACTGCCGAACCATTCGCATCAGGCAGGACACGAGCATGACCAAGCGCCATCCCGGGGCCGCGGCATCCGGCGCCAAGTCCGGCGGGCCGGATTCCGTGCACGACCACATCAAGCCCCACGACATACAGCTCGCCCCCGAGGACGAGTTCACCCAGAGCCTTGAGCACTTCGCCCAAAAGGCCCACGTGTTCGCCGCGCTGGCGGCCCAGCGCAAGCTCAAGCCCTGGGACGCCTACGAGCACCTGCGCACCCTCTGGGGCCAGCTCTCCGCCGTGGGGGACGCGCTCCAGCAGCCCACGGGGGAGATCAAGCCCGCCTTCCCCGGCCTGAGCTCCAGCGAGGCCCGCAAGCGCCACAAGCAGTACGGCCCCAACCAGGCCGTGCTGGAGAAGCGCGTCACCTTCCCCAAACGGCTCTGGATGGCGGTGAAGAATCCCCTGGTCATACTGCTGCTCGTGCTTGGGGGGATCGCCTACGCCACGGAGGACGTGCGCTCCGCCGTGGTCATCGTGGGCATGGCCGTGATGGGCGTGGCCCTGAAGGTCATCCAGGAATCGAAGGCAGACACCGCCGCCGAGCAGCTCAAGCGCATGGTGCACACCACGGCCACGGTGATGCGCGACGGAGGGCGCAGGGAGATACCCATGCGCGACGTTGTGCCCGGCGACGTGGTCTTCCTGGCAGCTGGCGACATGATCCCGGCGGACGTGCAGTTGCTCAAGGCCAAGGACCTGCACGTGAACCAGTCCATGCTCACGGGCGAGGCCCTGCCCCTGGAGAAGAGCGTGAACACCCGCCCGGCCGACGCCGCGCCGGACAAGCCCAGCCTGGACGACCCCTCCATGTGCTTCATGGGCACCAACGTGGTCTCGGGATCGGCGGCCGCCGTGGTGGTCAGCACCGGGGCGCGCACCTATTTCGGGGGCATCGCGGCCAAGCTCTCCCAGAAGCGCGCCGAGACCGATTTCGACCGGGGCATCAAGAGCTTCACCATGCTCATGCTGCGCTTCATGCTGTTCATGGTGCCTTTCGTCTTCTTCGCCAACGGCTTCTTCAAGGGCAACTGGACGGAGGCCTTCACCTTCGCCCTGGCTGTCGCCGTGGGCCTCACGCCGGAGATGCTGCCCATGGTGGTCACCGTATGCCTCTCCAAGGGGGCGCTGGCGATGTCCAAGCACAAGGTCATCGTCAAGCGGCTGGACTCCATCCAGAACTTCGGCGCCATCGACGTGCTCTGCACCGACAAGACCGGCACCCTCACCCAGGACAAGATCATCCTGGAGAAATACCTGGATGTGCGCGGCGAGGAGGACGACTCCGTGCTGGAGATGGCCTACGTCAACAGCAAGCTCCAGACCGGGCTGCGCAACGCCCTGGACCTGGCCGTGATCGAAAGCGGTGACAAGCTGGGCGACGCCGCCAGTGCCGGGCGCTTCGAGATGATCGACGAGGTGCCCTTCGACTTCAAACGCCGCAGGATGAGCGTGGTGGTGCGCGAGAAGGACTCCGCCAAGGCGCTGCTGATCTGCAAGGGCGCGGCCGAGGAGGTTTTCGCCTGCTCCGGCAGTTGCATGGCCGACGGGCGGATCGTTCCCATCGACGACTCCTTCCGCGAGACCATGGAGCGCGTGGTGCGCGAACTCAACGAGGACGGCTTCCGTGTGGTGGCCCTGGCCTGGAAGGAGGTGGACCCGGAGCGGCGCGACTACGGCGTGCCGGACGAATGCGGCATGGTGCTGCGCGGCTACCTGGCCTTCCTCGACCCGCCCAAGGAGTCCGCCGCCCACGCCCTGCGGGCCATGGCGGAGCACGGAATCACCCCCAAGATCCTCACCGGGGACAACGCCGTCATCACCCGCAAGATCTGCCGCGAGGTGCACCTGGAATACGGGGACCACATCGTCACAGGGGACGAACTCGCCCGGCTCGGCCCCGAGGCCCTGGCCGAAACCGTGGAGACGCACCACGTGTTCGCCAAGCTCGACCCCATGCAGAAGGAGCTCATCGTGCGCACCTTGCGGGCCAATGGCCACGTGGTGGGCTTCCTGGGCGACGGCATCAACGACGCGCCGGCCCTCAAGGCGGCGGACGTGGGAATATCGGTGGATTCCGCCGTGGACGTGGCCAAGGAGTCTGCGGACATCATCCTGCTGGAGAAGAGCCTGAACGTGCTGGAAGACGGCGTGATGGAAGGCCGCAAGGTGTTCAGCAACATCACCAAATACATCCGCATGGGCGCCAGCTCCAACTTCGGCAACATGTTCAGCGTGCTGGGCGCGAGCATTTTCCTGCCCTTCCTGCCCATGCTGCCCATACAGATAATCATCAACAACCTAATGTACGACTTCTCCCAGGCCGCCATCCCAACCGACAACGTGGATACGGACTTCCTGGGCAAGCCCCGGCGCTGGCGCATAGACGACATCAAGCGCTACATCCTCTTCCTGGGCCCGGTGAGTTCGCTGTTCGACTACATGACCTTCTTTATCATGCTGCACGTGTTCCACGCCTGGAACAACCCGGCCCTGTTCCAGACTGGCTGGTTCATAGAGTCCCTGCTCTCCCAGACGCTCATCGTGCACGTGATCCGCACGGACAAGCTTCCCTTCATCCAGAGCCGCTCCAGCATCTACCTGGCCCTCACGACCCTCGCCATCTGCCTTGTCGGGGTCTGGCTGCCCTTCTCGCCCCTGGCGGCCTCCTTCGGGCTGGTAACGCTGCCGAGCCAGTACTGGCTGCTGCTTGGGCTGACGATCTTCTGCTACATGTGCCTGGCGCAGATCGTGAAAACGTGGGTGGTGCGGCGCTGGATGCCGGGCCAGGGCCAGTTGTGAGCGTGGCTTGATCCCGGCTGGGGTGCGGGGGCTCCCGGGCCGTCCGGCCACGGCGACGCAGAGGCCGGACGCAGGATGGCTGACGGCCAGGGGGGGCCGGGCATACGGTACAATGATCGGGTGCGCCACGCCCGGAAGGAAGACCGCCGAAAGACACAGCGCCGGAGGCGGAAATTCGGAATGAAAAACGGGCGCGGAGGTGAACTCCGCGCCCGTTGCCGTCTGTTTCGAGTTGTCCGGCCGAGCCGCTGGCGCTCAACGCTGCTTGCGCAGGTACTCCCGGTATCCGGCGTAGAAGGCCGTGCTGAGCGGGTCGTCCGAGGGCAGGCCGTATTCAGGCAGGGAGAAGGCCACGATTCCGGCGGAGCCGTAGCGCCCGGCCAGGGCCAGTTGCTTCTCCACGCGGGCGATGTCTGCGGGCTCGGCCTTGAAGGGCTGGTTGTCCACGGGTTCGCCGTGGGTCTGGGTGAATATCTCCACCACGGGGCGCAGCACGCCCCCGGCCTCCCGGGCGGCGGAAGCCCCTGCCTCCAGGTAGGCGGGCAGCTCGTCCAGGCCGAGCTTGCGCACGCCCACGCCGTCCTGCAGGTAGAACTGCTCGATGCCGGAACCGGCCATCATGTCGCGCACGAACTCGCGGAAGGCCTCTGGCGGGATGAAGCCGTTGAGGAACCCGGAAACCCCCGCCTCGCGCCCGGGGTCGATCTCCTTGAGCCCAGCCCGCAGGCTGCGCAGATGCTCGAGGAGCATGGCCCGGCGCGGCCCGTTCCAGTTCATGTCGTCCAGCTCCTGGGGCAGGTACCAGCCCGTGATGCAGCTGTAGGACTTGAACCGGGTGTTGAGCTCCTTGGCCACGCGCAGGCAGTCCTGCTCCAGGCGTTTGAGGTAGACCTCGACCACCGGGGCCGGCCTGTCGACCTTCTTCCACCAGCCGGAGTCGTGAACCAGGCCCAGCCTGACGGTCATGCCCCGCTCCTGCACCAGTGGCAGGAGCTTGTCCAACAGGGGCACCGCGCGCGGGGATTTCTTGGTGGGTTCGCCGTACAGGGGAATGCCGTCGAAGGCGCTCCACTGGATAACCAGCTCCTTGACGCCCACGGCGGCCAGGTCGTCCAGCATGGCGCCCCAGCGCTCGATCGGCCACTTGTCCTGGTCGGACAGGGGCTGGAAGAAGGTCGCCCCGAAGCGGGGCGCCGCCGCGTCCGCCGGAGCCCGGGCCGGTTTCTGGGCCAGGACCGGCACGGCGGTCAACAGCAATGCAATGAGAGG
>JBKICO010000044.1:0-3743 GCA_046567065.1 Acidobacteriota bacterium | reverse complement strand
CGCCTGGCGGCCAGGAACCCGGTGTTCATCGCCGGGGCTGACAAACCGGCGCGATTGCCCTAGAAATTCTTGCTCAAGTGGCGGCAGGCCCGCCGCACATCCGAGAGGCCGTGGCGCAAAGCCGCCACGGGAAGGCTGCCATGAGATCCCCCTACGAAATAACAACCGAGATATTCGAGCCCATCTCCCAGTTCTGGAACGACCACCGCACGGAGCGCACCATTTCGGGCGTGCTGGTGATCATCTTCCTGGCCTCGCTGGCGGGCATCGAGCTCAAGCGCCTGGGGCTGCTGCCGCCTCCCCTGGCGGGCTTCGTGCCGGAGCATCACTTCGCGGCGGTGAACGTGGCCTTCACCCTTGTGCTCATCCTGGAGGTGCTGGGGCTGATATTCATCCTGCCGTGCTCCTTTTCCAAGGCCATGGGCAAGCAGTTCGAGATCCTCTCCCTGATCCTTCTGCGCAACTCCTTCAAGGAGCTCATCAACCTGCCCGAGCCCCTGCACCTGACAATGGACTGGACGCCGCTGACGCACATCATCTCCGACGGCGTCGGGGCGCTGATCATCTTCGGGCTGCTGGGCGTCTACGGCGCACTGCCGCAGCCCAAGCTGAAGCTGGCCCGCTCCGGCTACGGGCGCTACGCCTTCATCGCCTCCAAGAAGATGGTGGCCCTGGTGCTGCTGGGCATCTTCACGGTGCTCGGTGCGAGGGCTCTCTGGGAAGGGCTGACCCAGCACCACACCTTCGATTTCTTCGACACCTTCTACACCGTGCTGGTCTTCGCGGACATCCTGCTGGTGCTGCTCTCCCAGCGGTTCATACCGGGCTACATGGCCGTGTTCCGCAACTCCGGCTTCGCCCTGGCCACCCTGGGCATCCGTCTGGCCCTGGCCGCGCCGCCCTATTACAACACGCTGCTGGGCGTGGGCTCGGCGCTCTATGCCGTGGCCCTGACCTGGACCTTCGGCAAGATGGCGGAGAAGTCTCCTCCCGAAGGGAGCAAGGCGTGAGCGCGCGCGTGCACTTCGTGGGCGCCGGCCCCGGCGACCCGGAACTGCTCACCCTCAAGGCAGCCCGGCTTATCGCCCAGGCCGACACGCTCATCTACCCGGGCTCGCTCACGCCCAAGGCCGTGGTGGACATGGCCAGGCCCGGCGCGCGCATCCTGGACAGCGCGGGCATGACCCTGGAGGAGACCCACGCCGCCATCATGGAGGCCGTGCGCTCCGGCGGGCGCGCGGTGCGCCTGCAGGCCGGGGACCCGGCCCTCTACGGCACCGTGGCCGAGCAGGCCCGCCTGCTCGAGGCCGAAGGCGTGGACTACGAGGTGGTGCCGGGCGTCACCGCCGCCGCCGCCGCTTCCGCCGCGTTCAGGATTCCGGCCACGGCCCCCGAAATAACCCAGACGCTCATCCTCACGCGCCTCGCCGGGCGCACGCCCGTGCCCGAGGCCGAGGCCCTGCGCGAGCTGGCCCGCCACCACAGCGCCCTGGCCGTGTACCTGGCCTCCGCCGAGCCCGAGGCAGTGCGCGACGAACTGCTGGCCGGGGGGCACTCCCCTGAAACCACGGTGGCCGTGGCCCACCGCGTGGGCTGGCCCGAGCAGGAGCTGCACCTCTCCACCGTGCGGGATTTCCCGGAGCTGGTGCGCGAGCGCGGCCTGACCCGCCAGACCCTCTTCCTGGTGCTGCCCGGGGCCGGAGCCGGGACTCGCTCCAAGCTCTACGACCCGGCCTTCACCCACGGCTGCCGGACAGGCGGGGCCTGATCCCGGGTGCGCGCCCACGGCGGGCGGGCAGGGGCGAATACGGCCTTTCTTCCGGGCCGCCGCTACGCTAGTGTGGTTGCGCAGCCCGGCGGCGGCCGGGCTCCGCACGTGGGACGGGGCCGCGCGCCGCGTTCCGGGTGTCGTATCCCGCGCCTGTCAGGGCGGCCCGGACACAGACGAACCCTGTTTTTTCGTCCCCACCGAGGATGCGTATGAGCAACGGCCAGCAACTGGCGCTCACGGAAGTGGGCACCAACGAAGTCGAGATCATGAGCTTCTACATCGACCGCCAGGCCGGAGACACCGTGCGGCGGGAGTATTACGGCATCAACGTGGCCAAGGTGCTCAAGATCACCCGCCTCCCTGACCAGGTCATGCGCCCGCCCACCGCCGCGCACCCCTCCGTGTGGGGAGCCTTCCACTTCAAGGACCGCGACAAGGTCATCCCCGTGGTGGAGCTGGCCCGCTATCTGGAGCAGGAGCAGGCCCCCTGCGACACCCGGAAGCTCATCATCACCGAGTTCAACCAGGTCATGACGGCGTTCCTGGTCTCCGGCATCACCCGCATCTACCGGGTGAGCTGGAAGGACGTGGAGCAGCCCGACAGGCACATCAACAAGTACTCCCGGGACGCCTTCACGGGCATCGTGAACCTGGAAGGGCACATCGTCTTCATCCTGGACATGGAGAAGATCGTCATCGAGCTCAACCCGCAGTCCGGCAAGGATTTCTTCGGCATCGCCACGGGCGTTACCTCTGACCGCTGCGTCAGCGTGCTGCACGTGGACGACCAGGCCCTGGTGCGCCGCATGGTCAAACGCGCCCTGGAGCAGGACCAGGCCTTCACCGTGGAGTCGGCGGACAGCGGCAAGGCCGCGCTGGACATGCTGCGGGAAAAGGCCGCCCAGGCCACGGAGCAGGGCGTCCCCGTGACGGACCTGGTCACCGTGGTGGTCTCGGATGTGGAGATGCCGGTAATGGACGGCTACACCCTGTGCCGCTCCATCAAGGACGACCCGGCCCTGACGAAGATACCGGTGTACCTGTTCTCCTCACTCATCACGGAGGAGACGCAGCACAAGGGCGAGTCCGTGGGGGCCAGCGGGCAGTTCCCCAAGCCCCAGACCGAGTTCATGGCCAGGGAGATCCTGGCGGATCTGGCCAGGATGTGCGCCTCGGGCCGCTAGCGGCCTGTTGAAAAATCCCCGCTGGCTGCGTTGCTTCAAAAAAGCCAAACCCTCGCGTATGCCTGATACGCGTCGGCCTTGGCTTTTTCTTGCGCCTTGCCAGCGAGGTTTTTGAACAGGCTGAACCAATCGGCCGCAGCAACGGGCCGCTAAGCCCGGCGTTGCCCTCACGGAGACCCACCCATGCACAAGCTTTCAGTGTCCACATCCCGCCGCGAGCAGATGCTCGACATCACGGCCCAGCTTCAGGAGCTGGTGCGCGCCCATGGCTGGCGCGACGGCCTGCTGCAGGCGCACTGCCCGCACACCACCGCCGGGCTGACCGTCAACGAGAACGCCGACCCGGACGTGGTGCGCGACATGCTCGCCACGCTCGCCCGCCTGGTCCCCGAGCGCGGCGACTACCGCCACGCCGAGGGCAATTCGGACGCGCACCTCAAGTCGAGCTGCATGGGCTGCGGGCTCACGCTCATCGTCTCGGGCGGGCGCATCATGCTGGGCACCTGGCAGGGGGTCTATTTCTGCGAGTTCGACGGCCCGCGCAGCAGGCAGGTATGGGTGAGCTGGCTGGGCCAGGCGGGCTGAGGCGTCTGTTGCCGGGTCCGGCTCTGGCCTCTGCGCCGCCGAAACGCCGCTGTATTTGAAGAACATCGCCGTTTCGACGGCGCGGAAGGCCAGGGCCGGACCCGGCGCGGTTCATCGCGCCTGATACACGGTAAGCAGGCACGGTGTGTTCGGCAGGCTTTGCTGATGCGCGCCGATTCTTGGGGAGGCCTGCCTCCCCAAAC
>JBKICO010000043.1:0-8476 GCA_046567065.1 Acidobacteriota bacterium | reverse complement strand
CAGCTTGCGCTGCTCGCTGGAGAGGGCGTCCTGCGTCTGGAAGGTGAAGCCGAAGCTGGGCATCATCTTCACGTAGGAGAGCCCGATGTTCTTCTTCTGCAGGCGCTTCTCGTACTCGGCCATGCGCAGGTCGAAGCTGGCGGCGCGGACCTTGTCGTCCGAGACGTCGGCCGGGGCGAACTTGCCCAGGATCTGCTGCTTGGAGTTCTCCACCTTGAGTTCGAGCTTCTGGCTGAAGGGCACGCCCAGGATGAACTTGATGTCGTCGAGCACCATCTGGCGCGTGGTGAAGAGCTTGTCCTCCTCGGCCTTGGCCATCTGCACGCGGGTCTCGGCGATGCGCAGGTCGAGCTGCGTGGCCTGGCCCATGCTCTGCCTGGTCTTGAAGAAGTTCAGGTTCATGTTGGCCATGTCCTGCTTCTTGCGGATGATCTCGCGCTGCTCGGCCATGGCCTGGAGTTGCAGGAAGTCCATGGCCAGGCGGCGGATGCCCTCGCCGATGATCTTGAGGTGGGCCAGGATGGCCATGTTGGTCATTTCGCCCCGGGCCTGGACCTCGAAGCCGGAGAGGATGGGGTTCCACTGGCCGGTGGAGAATCCGATGGTGTAGGGCTTGGAGTTGGTGGAGCTGTCGGTCTGCGGCGGGAGCTTGAACCAGTAGGTGGTGTTGATGCTCACCGTGGGGATGAAGGTGGACCAGGCGTCCTGCACGTCGAGCCGTCTGGATTCGATCTCCAGGGCGGATTTGACCAGCATGGGCGACTGCACCAGAGCCACGCGCACGCACTCGTTGAAATCCGCCGGGCTCTTGATGCTGGTGGCACCGTGCACGGCGTCGCCCGCGAGCACCGCACCGGCGGGGATGGGGCCTGCGGTGGTGGCGGTGGCCTTGTCCTGGGGCATTTCCTTGGAGACCGGGGCCTCCTTGGAGGCGGTCGCGTCCTTGGTGACGGGCGAGTCCTTGGCCGGGGGGGCCAGGGGCTGCGCGGGCCTGTCCGCCCCGGCGGGGGGCGAGTCGGGCAGGGTCTCATACTGCTGGGGCTTGCCGGAGGCCGCCTTGGAAGCCGCCAGGGCCTGGCCCAGCGGCGCGAGCGCGAAGCACAGGCACAGGGCGAGAATGCGCCACATGGGGCGGGCCGCGGTGGGGGCGGTGGTGCGATGCGTCATGTGTTTCCCGTCAGTAGGGCTTGAGCACGCCGTCGGAAAGAAGGCATTTGCGCGTGCAGCGTTCGGCGGTGGCGGCATCGTGGGTGACGATGACCATGGCCACGCGCGCCTCTTCGGTGATCTTCACGAAATAATCCATCACACGCTCGGAGTTGTCCTTGTCCAGCTGGCCGGTGGGTTCGTCGGCCAGGATGAACTCGGGCTCGTTGACCAGGGCCCGCGCGATGGACACGCGCTGGCGCTCGCCGCCGGAGAGGCGGTTGGAGGGCTGGCGCACGCGGTGTTCCAGGTTGACCCTCTGCAGGGCCTCCATGATTTTGTGTTCCCTCTCCCGGCGTTTAACCCCGGTATAGATCAGGGGCAACTCCAAATTCTCGTAGACCGTGGAATTTTCGAGCAAATCGCAGCTCTGGAACACGAAGCCCATCTTTTCGCGGCGGAAGACAGCCTGGGCGTCGCGGTTCAAATTGAGCACGTCCACCCCGGCGATGGTGTAGCTGCCCGAGGTGGGCGGCTGGAAGATGCCCAGGATGAACAGCATGGTGGATTTGCCCGAACCCGAGGGGCCCATGATGGCGAGCATCTCGCCCCGGTTCACCTCGAGGTTGATGTCCCTGAGGACCTGGATCTGCTCCGAACCCGACACGTAGGTCTTGGTCAGGTGGCGGATGTCGATGACGCGTTCGGAGTGGGCGTTATTCATAGCGCATTGCGTCCACAACCTGCATCCGGCTGGCCCGGATGGAGGGATACAGGCCCGAGCCCACGCCCAGAACCGCCGCGAAGATCAGGCCCGCAAGCAGGCAGATGGCGAACAGGCCCTCAGGGGGCTGCGTGCCCAGCGACCGGCACATGTACTGCACGCCGACCATGCCCAGGCCCACGCCCAGGAGCGCCGAAGAGAACGTGACGCACAGGGCCTCGAACAGGAACTGCCAGAGGATGTCGGAATCCTCGGCGCCCATGGCCTTTTTCAGGCCGATCTCGCGGGTGCGGGCGGTGACCGCGGCCATCATGATGTTCCAGATGCCGAAGCCGCCCAGGACCAGCGTGGCCCCGATGGAGGCGTAGATGAACAGGCTGACCCACCAGAACACGCGCTGCACCTGCTTGAGGGGCTCCCAGCCCACCTGGAGGCGCAGGCCCTTGCTGGGCTGGTAGGTGGTGATGGTCTTCTCCAGCGCGGCGGCCACGGGGGCCACGTCGTCCCAGGTGTTGCAGCGCACGTAGAGGCTCGAGAGCTCAGAGATGTTGGGCACGCGGGCCTGGGCCGTGGTGATGGGCAGGAAGGCCATGAGGGTCTTGTCGGCCGCGCGCACGCCGCCGATGATGCCAACCACGGTGTAGAGGTTGTTGTCCAGGTTGAGCATCTGGCCCACGGCCCCCTCGGGGGAGCCGAAGATCATCTTGGCCAGGTCCTGCCCGAGCACGCAGACCTTGCGGCCCTCGCTTATGTCGGCCTCGTTGAACAGCCTGCCGTAACGCGGCGTGAAGGAGAACAGCGACCAGTAGTTGGTGTCCACGCCCAGGAGGTTGAAGCCGTAGACCTTCTCCTGGAAGGTGGTGGTGGCCGCCGAGCGGAAGCGGCTCTTGGTGACCTCCTTGACCCCCGGGAGCTTCTCGATGGCCTCGATGGTGGCCGCGCGGAACCACTCCTGGCGGTCGCCCATCTGGAGGTCGAAGTGGGCGGCGATGATGGTGGCGCCACCCAGGAGGTCGAGGTCGTTGTTGAGGTTGGCCTTGAGGTCGCGGCCCATGGTCACGATGGTGATGAGCCCGGCCGTGCCCAGGGCGATGGCCGCCATGACGCCGATATAGCGGCGGCGTTTGCGCACCACCTCGCGGAAGCTGATGCGCAGAAGGTCGCTGAAGCGCAGAAGGCGGGTGCCCCTGTCCTTGGGGAGGAATCCTTCCGCTCTCAGGCTTTGCAGTGTCTTGTTGGCCATGCTCTCTTGTGGGCGGGCTGGGCGCCCGTCCCTTAATGGACCCGTTTCGCCGGGCTCCGGTTACAACAGGGACTGGCTGGAGCGCGCCCCGGCGATGTTGGACGCCCCGGCGGACTCGTCCTCGCCCTGGGCCTCTTCGTCCTGGTCCTGCACGCGGATGCGGTACTTCTTGGCCATGTCGTCCATGACTTCCAGCACGTAGTCGAGCTGGCGGTCCTGGTGGGTGGACATGCAGGCCGTGCGGATCAGGGCCTCGCCGCGGGGCACCGCCGGGTAGATGGCGGGCAGGGCGAAGATGCCGCGCTCGAACAGCTCGCGGGCGAACATGAAGGCCTTCTCGTCCGTGCCGATGGTGATCGGGATGATCGGGGAGATGGAATCCGTGATGCGCAGGCCCATCTCGCGGTAGGCGTTGCGCATCTTGCTGGTCACGGCGCGCAGGCGCTCCACGCGCTCGGGCTCCTTCTCCATGATCTCGATGCAGGTCATGGCCGCCACGGTGGAGGCGGCGGGCAGCGCCGCGGAGAAGATCTGCGTGCGGGACTGGTGCTGGATGTACTCGAGCACGTCGTCATGGTCCGAGGCGATGAAGCCGCCGATGGAGGCGAAAGCCTTGGAGAACGTGCCCATGATGAAGTCGGTGCGGTCGGTGATGCCGAAATGGTTGGCGGTGCCGCGCCCGTTCTCGCCCAGCACGCCCAGGCCGTGGGCGTCGTCGAGGTAGATCAGGATGTCGGGGAACTGGTCCTTCAGGGCGGCCAGCTCGTCCATGCAGGCCACGTCGCCCGACATGGAGAAAATGCCCTCGGTGATGAGCAGCACCTGGCCGTCGAAATCGGATTTGCCCAGCTCGTTGGCAATCTTCTTCGCGGCCGAGGCGGCGTCGTTGTGGGCGAAGGTGCCCAGCTTGCGGGTGCTGGTGGTGCCGGCGAAGATGGAGGCGTGGTTCTCGCGGTCGCAGAGCACGTAGTCGCTGGGGGTCAGCAGGCAGCCCAGGGCGCCCAGGTTGGTGGAGAAGCCGGTGACGTGCAGCACGGCGCGCTTCTTGCCCACGAAGGCGGCCAGGCGCTCCTCCAGCTGCTGGTGCAGCACCATGTTGCCGGAGAGGAAGCGCGAACCGCCGGGGCCGGTGCCCATGCGGTAGAGGGCCTGGGCCGCGGCTTCCTTCACGCGGGCGTCGTGGGCCAGGCCGAGATAGTCGTTGGAGCCGATCATAACCAGGCGTTTGCCGGCCACCTCCACTTCGGTGCCCCAGGAGCGTTCGATGGGACGGAAGTACGGATAGATGCCCGCTTCCCTCAGGTGGCGGGTGATGCCGGAAACTTTCTGGCAGCGTTCATGCAATTTCATCGGCAGGTGTTCCTCGCGAATGGATTTGCCGGGCTGGCAAGACGGCGCTTTGCGGCCATTTTAGGAACGGGGCTCTACCCCAAATACCCGGCGCGCGCAACCTTTTGCGGATCAGGGGTTTCCCCGGGCCAGGTATTCCCGGACGTGGCGGGCGTTTTCGCCCATGATCTTGGAGAGCGCGGTGGTGGCGCGCCCGAGCTGTTTCGGGAAGGCGGGCGTGTAGTAGGCCTCGTCGTCGTCATCGGCCAGCACCAGGGTGTAGCTGCGGGTCCACAGCTTCCGCTTGGTGGACCACTCCAGGTAGATCCAGGCCAGGCGCTCGCGCCCGCCGGGGGTGCGGCACAGGGCCGCGCCCCAGCAGTAGGCCTCGTCCCCGCTCTCCACGGGGCGGTACTTGATGAAGGTGTCGCCCTGGAATTCGAGCCCGCTGGACGCGCAGAAGCCCTTGGCGGCGCGCTCCCAGGCGGCGCGGTACTGGTCTTTGCCGAGATCCTCCAGGCCCATGGGCGGGTAGACCCAGGCGTTGAAGAAGGCGAACGAGCCTATAGCCAGCCCGAGCACAGCCAGGAGCGGCAGGATGAGCTTTTTCACGGCCTGCCCGCCTCCGCGCCCAGGTCGTCGAAGCGGGGGTAGTCCGCCCCGCCGAGGCTCCAGCCCATGGACCAGCCTTCGGCCTTGAGGCGCTTGGCGCGATCAAGCTTCTCCTGCGCCAGCAGCACGTAGTCGGCGTTGCGGGCGTCCTTGGCCAGGCACTTGCCCAGGGCCAGTTGGGCCCGCTCGCGGGTGACCAGCGCCGTGTCGGGCGGGGTCTCGCCGCGCTCGCGCATCTCCTTGATGCGCATGGCCACGGCCAGCCCGGTCTGGTAATTGAAGTCGAAGTGGCGCTCCTTCATGATGAGGGAGTTTTCGCCGTCGTTGACCATGCCACGGTAGAAGCGCTCCGGGTCCAGCACGGGGTAGACTTCGGGCAGCTTCATGAAGCCCTTGTAGATGGTGAGCGCCAGGCAGAAGAACAGGCCCAGCTTCACCACGCGGGCGGCATCAATCCGCACGGGGGGCCTCCTTGCGCCTGTAGACCTCGAGCGGGGCCTGGGGCGGCCCGGCCGGGACGAAATAGTGGTAATAGGGGTCGGCGCGGTTGCCGAAGGTCTCGTCGGGCTGCTCCAGCGTGATGCGCTCGTAGTCGCGCTCCAGGTTGAGCTGCTCCTGGATGAACACGCGCGGGGCGAAGACCAGGCCGTCGCGGTTCACGCGCACGTCGCGGCGCATGCTCACCCAGTCGGGTTTCTCGTCCGGGGCGATGGGGCCTTGCAGGCCGCCGAGCACGCGGAAGGGCGTGTGGAACTGCAGCACCATGTCGCCGTACTCGGCCAGGATGGTCTGGCCGGGCTTGGCGTTCTTGTTGAAGAAGCGGATGAGGGCGATGTTCACGTCCGGGTAGCCGCGCACGATCTCGGTCAGGTGGAGCTTGATGGGGATGTTCACGCTGGTGAGCATCCTGAAGTCGTTCTGCCAGGGCCGGTTGACGATGCCCAGGCGCTCCATGGGGATCAGGTGCAGCCAGTTGGTCAACCCCACCAGCACCAGAAACAGCACGGCCGACGGCCTGGAGAAGCGCCACAGCCTGAGCCCCGCCCAGGCCAGGATGATGGCGCAGGACGGGTAGAAGTGCACGATGTAGCGGTGGAAGCGCTGGGGGAACAAGGCCAGGATCATGAAGCTGCCGATCATGAGCAGTACCATGAACAGGCAGAAGCGCTCCCGCTTGCCCTCGGGGCCGCCGCGCCCGGCGAAGAAGCCGCGCCAGCGCCAGACCAGCACCGCCAGCACCGGCAGCGGGAGCATGAACATGAGCCAGTCCGCGAAGTAGAGCTCCAGGTTCTCGGGCACCAGCATGATGTTGAACAGCGTGGACTGGCGGCCCAGGCGGTAGAGCAGCACCCCCGGCACGATGAGCGTGGCGGCCCATAGGCCGATGAGCGCCATCCTCTTGAAGGGCACGGGCCTGTAGAGCATGTAGGTGGCCGCCACCAGCGGCGGGCCGAGCGAGATGAGCAAAAGGTAGTTGGCGTGGAAGAGCACGCCCAGGGTCAGCCCGATGACGGCGGCGGGCAGCGCCCTGCGCCGCCAGTCCCCCAGGAAGGCCCAGAAGAGGATGAGCATGAGCAGCGCGCCCGCCGAGTAGTAGCGCCCCTGCCGCGCGAACAGCAGGAAGGGCACGTGCAGGGTGAGCAGCGCGGCGGAGAGCAAGGCCCAGGCCCTGTCGCCGAAGCGGCGCAGGATGAGCAGGTAGGTCCCGGCCACGCAGGCCAGGCCGGTGAGCGCGAAGAGGAAGCGCGCCCAGTAGGCCGAGGTCTTGTCGATGAGCTGCCCGGCGGCGGACATGTAGATCTGCAGCCAGGGGGACCAGCGCCAGATCATGTCGGAGTCGAACTCGCGGCGCTCCTCCTGGGAGACGAGGTTCACGCCGTCGGTGACGTAGGGCACGCCGGTCTTGAGGACGTTTCGGGCCAGATTGGCGGTCTCGGCTTCGTCCTGCCAGAGGGGGCGGTCGCCCAGTCCCTTGAAAATCAGGAACGCGGCCAGCGCCAGAATGGCGAGGAAAATCGGGTCACGCCAGGCGCGCAGGGGTGCTTCGTTGGTGTTGGTCATGATGAGAGCGGCCCGTCTGTAACCGCAAACGCCGGAGAATACAAGGCCGGTGTTATTTGGGGTTGACAGGGGGCGGCCTTTGGGGATTAATCCCGCGTTCCCGATTTATCCTCGACGAGACCATTCGGAGGAATTCCCCGATGATGAACGGCAAGAAAGTGGTGGTGGTGATGCCGGCCTACAATGCCGCCGCCACCCTCGAACGCACCTACGCCGAGGTGCCCAAGGACATCGTTGACGACGTCATCCTCGTGGACGACGCCAGCCGCGACAACACCATCGAACACGCCCGCAACCTGGGCATCAAGTGCTTCCTGCACGAGCGCAACTGGGGCTACGGCCGCAACCAGAAGACCTGCTACTCCGAGGCCCTCAAGCTGGGCGCGGACGTGGTCATCATGGTGCACCCCGATTACCAGTACACCCCGCTGATCATCCCGGCCATGGCCAACCTGGTCACCTCCGGGCTGTACGACGCGGTGCTGGCCTCGCGCATCCTGGGCGGCTCGGCCCTGCAGGGCGGCATGCCCGTGTGGAAGTATGTGGCCAACCGCTTCCTCACCGCCAGCCAGAACCTGCTCATGGGCGCCAAGTGCTCCGAGTACCACACCGGGTACCGGGCCTTCTCCCGCGAGGTGCTGGAGAAGCTGCCCCTGTGGGAGAACTCGGACGACTTCGTGTTCGACAACCAGATGCTGGCCCAGACCATCTACTTCGGCTTCAAGATCGGCGAAGTGAGCTGCCCCACCAAGTATTTCAAGGAGGCAAGCTCCATCAACTTCCGCCGCAGCTGCATCTACGGCATGGGCTGCCTGAAGACCGCCTCGCAGTTCAGGCTGCAGAAGATGGGCAAGGCCGACTACAAGATCTTCGATCCCAACGGCCGCAGCCTGAAGGATCAGGACGCCTCCTACTACTCCGACCAGACCCGCGAGGGCTGCGAGAGCTAGTTCGCGGCTCCCCGCAAGATTCGAAAGAAGCCCCCGGACGCGGCCGCGTCCGGGGGCTTCCGCGTTTTGAGGGAGACTGGGGAGGACGCAGGGCTCCGCCCCGCACCCCGCCTGGGGGACAATCCCCCTGGACACCGCAATAGGATGTTTCAGCCCGTGGGATAGGCGGCGCCCGGCCTGGGCACGCCCCATCATTCGGGATTCCAAAGGGCGAAGCCCTTTGGCCGCCGGAGGCTCACTCCTGCCATGTCAGCGCATGCCCGCCCGGCCCTCGTTCCTACCGCAAATCGAACGCCGCCTTCATGGAGCCGCTGCCCTTCTTGTCGAACGAGGACTGGAAGGCCTGTTTCCAGTCCTCCAGCTTGAACAGCCCCGTGAGCAGCCCCCGCGTGGGGTAGCCCCCCGAGGCCA
>JBKICO010000042.1:0-3678 GCA_046567065.1 Acidobacteriota bacterium | reverse complement strand
CTGACCGGCTGCTCCGCTTTCTAGCTGAAACATGGCTTCCTCACCTTTTCCGGCATCTTTTCGCCGGGATATCGCGTATTTGTGCCTGCCTTGGCGGGGCTTGTCCCGTTTGCCCGGCAGGGGCGCGCGTTTGCGCGCAGACGCCTAAAGCAATGAGCATGCCACTGCCCGGCAGGCCCGGGAAGCCGCGCCCTACGCCGAGGGAGGAATGGAAACGGAGTGCCGGTTACGAAAATTGCGCACGAACCGGTTACGATAATTTCCCTTGACGTATTTCAAGGGAATCGGACCGGCTGAGCGGGAAGGCGGGAAGGGTCAGGAGGCCACCCCGGAGCCCGGCTCCGCGATGTGGGCGGCGGTGCGGACCAGCAGGTCCACCACGGCGGGGATGCCGGTAATCGAGCCGAGGGAATTATGAATCCGAACGGGGTCAGGAGGTCATTTCGGAGCGCAGCTCCGCGATGTGGGCGGCGGTGCGGTCCAGAAGGTCCAGGGCTGCGGGGATGAGCGAATGCGCGAGGGGGGCGTCGCCCGCGCGGGCGGCCATTTCGAGCCTGTAGCAGATATCGTTGAGGGGCGCGGCCTGGAGCGTGCCGCTGGTGCCCTTGAGGGCGTGGGCCCACTGGACCACGGCGGTCAGGTCTTCGGCCTGCACGGCATCGCCGATCCTCTCCCGCCTGGCCGGGGCCTCCTCGATGAAGACGTCGAAAATCTCCAGCAGGAGTTCCCTGTCGTCTTCGAGGCGGTCCAGCAGTTTGGGCAGATTGAGAAGCTCGTCATGCGTCATGGGGATACTCTATAGTGAAGCCGGGCGTACACATCAACCCTTTTCAGGCGTGTCACCGGCGAGCGCGGGAACGGGCGTCAGGCGCAGCACCACGTCCGTGCCGCGTCCCTCGCGGCTGGCGATCTCCACCTGGCCGCCCCAGTCCTCCACGGCCTTGCGGATCATGGCCAGCCCCGGGCCGTAGCCCTTGTGCTTGGTGCCGAAGAACGGGCTGAACACGTGCTCCAGCACATCCTGGGGCATGCCCTTGCCCGTGTCCGACACGGCGACGCGCACGAAGTTCTGGTCCATGCCCACGCGCACCACCACCCTGCCCTCCCCCTCGATGGACTCCACGGCGTTGGCCACCAGGTGCATCATGGCGCGGCGCAGAGTGTCCTCGTGGGCCACGGCCCTGGGCACGCGGCACTGGTCCTCCGAATCCAGGGCGACGCCTTTGGGTATGAAGCCCTGGCGCATCACCCCCAGGGCGTCGCGCACCACGGCGCAGACGTCCACTTCGCCGGGAATGTCGGACCCCGGCCTGGCGAAGCCGATGATATCCTTGAGGATCTTATCCAGACGGGCGGTCTCCTCCAGGATGATCCTCACCTTCTCGCGCTCGCGCTCCGTGAGGTTGGGCGACTTGAGCAGCGAGTTGGTGAAGCCGCCGATGGCGAAGAGCGGGTTTCTGATCTCATGTGCCAGGTAGGCGGAGAGGCGCTCCACCACGCCGATTTTCTCGCTGTGCTGCAGGCGCTTCTCGTACTCCGTGCGGGAGGTGATGTCGCGGCGCATGACCATGACGTGGCCGATGGAGCGCGAGGCGTCGTAGATGGGGTAGGCGTATTCCCTGAAGTAGAGCATGCGCCCGTCCTTGCTGACCCGCGTCTCGAGGGATTCGGCCTTCCGCCCGGTGCTGAGCGCGGTATAGAACGGGCAGGAGCGTTGCTCCGGGTCGCAGAAGGGCATGTCGTCGCGCACGGCCTGTACCTCGTAGCAGGATTTGCCCAGGAAGGCCTCCTTGGGCAGGCCGAGCCGCGCCTCCACGTTGCGGTTGGCGTCCACCACGCGGCCCTGGCGGTCCAGCAGGAGGATGTCCTCGGGCACCTCGTTGACAATGGCCTGCAGCAGCACGCGCTGGCTGTCCAGGCTGGCCTGGCAGCGGGCGTTGACCTCGGCGAACTTCTCCAGCGCGCAGAGGAAGAACGAGGCGGTGTGGTCGATGAAGGCCACGCCGTCGGGCAATTCGCTCACGATCTGCTTGACCGTGTGGCGTTTGCCCGCCAGCTCGATGAGCAGGTTGATGTCCTTGTGGGCGGCCATCATCTCGCGCCAGGTGGCGTACACGGGCAGGCCCGTTACCCGGCGGTCGCGCAGCTTCTCGGTCTCGGTACCCGGCTCCGAGAGCGCCGTGAGGGTCATGGGCGGCAGGAATTCGGCGGCCGTCTGGCCGCAGACGATGTCCAGGATGGCCCGGAAGCCCGGCCCCGTGCCGATGAGCCCCACGCTGAAGCCCACGTCGTCCATCTCCCACAGGCAATAGCCCTCGGGCAGCCGGTCACCCATCGCCAGCCCTCCCCTGCGCGGCCAGCACGCGCTCGTAGAGTTCCTTCACCGTGAGGCCCGTGAGCCGGGCCGCGGCCCTGCGGGCCACATCCTTGGGCTTGCCGCCGGCGGCGATCTCGCTGGCCAGCACGCTCTCCACGTCCTCGTCGGCGGCCTGGCCCTTCTCAAGTTCTGGGCCGAGCACCACGGTGAGCTCGCCCAGCAGGTCCAGCTCCTTGCCCGCCAGTTCGGAGAGCCTGCCCGTGATGAACTCCTCGTGGGTCTTGGTCAGCTCGCGGGCGATGACGCATTCGCGCTCGCCCAAAGCCTCCAGCGCGGCGGTCAGGGACTTGCCCAGCCTGTCCTTGCGCTCGAAGAACACCAGGGTGCACCCCGTGGCGGCGAAGCGGGCGAAGGCCTGGCGGACATCCCCGGACTTGCGCGGCAGAAAGCCCAGGAAGGCGAAGGGCTGCGGGGCCAGGCCCGAGGCGCACAGGGCGGCCATGACCGCCGACGGCCCCGGCACGGGCCGCACGGGGTGCCCGGCCTCGCGGCAGGCGCGCACCAGCAGGAAACCCGGGTCGGAGAGCACGGGCGTGCCCGCGTCGGAGATGAGCGCGGCGTCGCCGCCCTGCTCCAGGTGGGCGAGCACCTGGGGCACGCGGCCCTGCTCGTTGTGGTCGAAGAGGGAGAGGAAGCGGCGCTGCTCCATGCCCTGGGCGGCGAACAGGCGCGCGGCGCGGCGGGTGTCCTCGCAGAGGATCATCCCGGCCTGTTCCAGAACCTGCCTGGCCCGGGGGGAAAAATCCTGCGGGTTCCCCAGGGGAGTGGCCACGATCCAGAGTGTCCCGGAGGAATCGTTCATCGGTGATTTATCACATGCGCGCACCCCGAATGCAAGCGCGCTTGACTGGCGACGTGGCCGGGGATATCGGTCAGCCATGTCCACCGACAGCGTACGCGACGCGGCCTATTCCACGGGCTATATCTCCATGGCCAACGCCGGGGGCCTGGTTACGGGCGACCCCCAGCAGGCCGCCGTGGCCAAATTCGAGCGCGCCCCGCTGCCGCCCTCGCCCGTTTCGGTCAACGCCTGGAGCCACGCCTTCGAGCAGACCGAGAAGGGACGCATCATCGGCAACGTGGTCATCTGAACCCTCAGCGACTCCCTGCCCCGCAAAGCCGCATTGCCGCGGCTTTTTTTGTTTTGAGCGCCCCATTCACGGATCGGCCTGACTTCGTTCTTAAAATCATTTCCGCCATGAGCCGCGTGGCGGGCGGCCTGGCGTTGCGAGCGGACGCCGCTGCGATCCCGCGCTGCCGCTTCGGCAGAGGGGCGCAGCCCCGGCAGCTTGATCGCGGCG
>JBKICO010000041.1:0-2553 GCA_046567065.1 Acidobacteriota bacterium | reverse complement strand
AGGACCCGGCCGAGGTGGCCGCCTTCGCCAAGGCCTGGAAGGTGGACTACATCCTGGTTGACCCGGCCCACTTCAGCGCCCATTTCCTGGCCGCCACCCCCTGTTTCGAGCCCTTCGGAACGGCCATCAAGGACATGACCCGGGGCCGCACGCGCTTCGCCCTGCTGGACGAGGCCGCCTTCCCGCGCATCCCGGCGGGCGGGGGCCGCTTCCTGGTGGACCTGCGCGCCCTTCGCGCCGCGCCCTGAGCCGCAGAGGGCCACCCCGTCAACGGCCCGCCATCCAGGTCAGGCTTGCCCGCCCTTCACTGACAGCCCCCCATGCGCCAGCTCTCCCGCCGCCCTTGATGCGCGGGCCGCTTGGGTGTAATCGCCTGAGCACCTATGCGCGAACACTCCCTCTCGATCATCATTCCCCTGTACAACGAAGAGGACAACATCGCCCCCCTGCACGCCCGCCTGCAGGAAGTGCTGGGCGCGATGGACACCCCCTACGAGATCATCATGGTGGACGACGGCTCCAAGGACGGCACCGCCGCCCGCCTGCAGGAGCTGGCCCAGCGCGACCCCCGGGTCAAAGTCATCCACCTGCGCCGCAACTTCGGGCAGACCCCGGCCATGATGGCGGGCATCGACGCCGCCGAGGGCGACATCCTCATCCCCATGGACGGCGACCTGCAGAACGACCCGGCGGACATCCCCCGCCTGCTGGCCAAGCTGGCCGAAGGCTACGACGTGGTCTCCGGCTGGCGCAAGGACCGGCAGGACCACCCGCTCAAGCGCAACCTGCCGAGCAAGGTGGCCAACTTCGTGATCTCCAAGATCTCCGGGGTGCACCTGCACGACTACGGCTGCTCGCTCAAGGCATACCGCAAGCAGATCATCAAGGACGTGAAGCTCTACGGCGAGATGCACCGCTTCATCCCCATCTACGCCACCTGGCAGGGGGCCAAGGTCACGGAGGTGGGGGTCACGCACCATCCGCGCGTGCACGGCGTGTCCAAGTACGGCATAGACCGCACCATCAAGGTCATCCTGGACCTGATCGTGGTCAAGTTCCTGGACACCTTCGCCCAGAAGCCCATGCACCTCTTCGGCGGGTTCGGGCTGGTCTCGGTGTTTATCGCCTTCCTGATGTTCCTGCTTATGCTCTATCTCAAGATCTTCGCGGACAAGAGCTTCATCGCCACGCCCCTGCCCCTGGTGGTCACCCTGTTCTTCCTCATGGGCTTCATGTCCATCTTCATGGGCCTCATCGCGGAAATTCTCATGCGCACCTACCACGAGTCGCAGAACAAGCCGACCTACATCGTGGACAAGACGCGCAACTGCTCCTGCAAGGACTGACGCCCCATGTGCGGCATCTGCGGCTTCGCGGGCCTGGGCGACAGGGCCGCGCTGGAGGCCATGAACGCCCGCCAGGCCCACCGGGGCCCGGACGGCGCGGGCTTCTGGCAGCACGCCCGGCGCAACGTGGGCTTCGGGCACCGCAGGCTGGCCATCATCGACGTGGCCTCGGGCGCACAGCCCATGAGCACCGCAGACGGCGGCCTCACCGTCACCTTCAACGGCGAGATCTACAACCACGCCGAGCTGCGCGCCGAGCTCGAGGCCAAGGGCCACCGCTTCCAGACCCACCACTGCGACACCGAAGTGCTGCTGCACGGCTACCGCGAGTGGGGCGAGGCCCTGCCGGAGCGCCTCTCCGGCATGTGGGCCTTCTGCATCCACGACGCCGGGCGCGACAGACTCTTCCTCTCCCGCGACCGCTTCGGCAAGAAGCCCCTCTATTACCATCTGCGCCCAGGCTTGTTCGCCTTCGCCTCTGAGCTCACGGCCCTGCTGGAACACCCGGAGGTGCCCGCCTCCGTGAGCCCCCTGGCCCTGAAGAAATACTTCGCCCACGGCTTCATCCCGGCCCCGAACAGCCTTTACGAGGGCGTGCTCAAGCTGCCCGGCGGGCACAACCTCAGCGTGGACCTCGCCGATTTCTCCGGGCGCGTCTCGCGTTACTGGGCCTACCGCGTGGAGCCCATGGAGACCCTGCCGCGCGACCCCGAGGCCGAGTGGGCCGGGCAGATCAGGGAGCTCTTGGACAAGGCCGTGGCGCGCCGCCTGATGAGCGACGTGCCCCTGGGCGTGTTCCTCTCCGGCGGGGTGGACTCCTCCTCGGTGACGGCCCTGGCCGTCCGGCACGCCGATGGCCTGCGCACCTTCTCCATCGGCTTCGAGGAGGCCAGCTTCGACGAGTCCGCCCACAGCCTGCGCGCCGCCGGGCTCTACGGCACCATCCACCAGCAGGACACCCTGGGGCTTAACAAGGCCCTTGACCTGCTGCCGGACCTTGCCGCCCGCCTGGACGAGCCCATGGGCGACAGCTCGCTTTTGCCCACCTACCTGCTCTGCCGCCAGACGCGGCCCCACGTCACCGTGGCCCTGGGCGGCGACGGCGCGGACGAGCTGTTCGCGGGCTACGACCCGTTCAAGGCCCTGGCCGCCGCCGAGGCATACGCCAGGCTTTGCCCCAAGCCCGTGCACATGGCCCTGCGGATGC
>JBKICO010000040.1:0-3889 GCA_046567065.1 Acidobacteriota bacterium | reverse complement strand
AGGCGCGAGACCTCCAGCATGTCCAGCTCGAAGCGCAGGTCCTGGATGGAGCCGCAGCTGGCCAGGAAGCCCGGGCAGGCGTTGAGCGCCGTCTGCATTGAGAGGGTGTCCATGAACTGGCGGGCCCGGCGGTTGAGGGTGCGCCTGCGCTCGCGGTAGGGGTCGTCCTGGCCGGACTGAGCCAGGAAGATGGTGGTCAGGCGCTTGAGCAGGCGCGAGGGGATCATCACCGGGGCGTTGACGGCCTGGCGGTACTTGTGGTCGCACAGCGCCAGGATCATCATTTTGTCGTACTGGTTGGAGCAGTGGGTCTCGATGAGCTCCATCACCTGCCGCCAGACCTTGGCGTAGGCCTCCAGCAGCGCGGGCTCCTGGGTCTTCTCCAGCAGGGAGCGCAGCATCTCGTCCGAGCAGGGCACGTAGTTCTCGTCCGGCCCCAGGTGCACCATGAAGCGTATCTGCTCCGGCGAGGCGTTGCGCGTGGGGTCGATGCTGTACTCGATGTGGTTCTCGCTCATGAAGTGGATGAGCCAGGCATCGAGCAGGGGGTCCTTGCCGTAGCGCAATTCCGCGGGGGAACTGGCGGTGGGGAGAGTGACCGGGCTCATGGCGTGCCTACCTTTCCCGGATGAAACCCTTGTCCAGGAGTTTGCGGAAATACGAGTGCCGCCCCACGGCGGCCAGCCGCAGGGGCTTGGGGGCGCGGCGCACGCGGACCCAGTCCCCGGGGAACAGGGGGAAGGCGGTCTGGCCGTCGCAGGTGAGCACAGCGTCGGCCGAGGCCTCCTCCACGTTGATGTCGAGGTACCTGTCGGTGGGAAGCACGATGGGCCGCAGGTCGCACAGGAAGGGGCAAATGGGCGTGAGCGTCAGGGTGTGCAAATCCGGGTGGACCAGCGGGCCGCCCGCGCTCATGGAGTAGGCCGTGGCCCCCGTGGGCGTGGAGACGACCATGCCGTCCGCCCGAAAGGTGCCCAACTTTTCCCCGCCGTAGCTGATGGTCACGCGGATCAGGCGGGCCATGGCCCCCCGGGCCACCACCACGTCGTTCACGGCCCCACACTGGAAAACCTGCCGGTTGTCGCGGGCCACCTCGCAGGAGAGCATCATCACCTTGTTGACGCCGAAACCCTTGGAGACCACCTGGGCCAGGGGCTCTTCCCAGCCCTCGGCGCAGAGCTGTGAAAGAAAGCCCAGCCGCCCCAGGTTGATGCCCAGCAGGGGCACCGCCTCGGACATGAGCTTGCGGGCAACGCTGATCATGGTGCCGTCGCCGCCGAGCACCACCGCCAGTTCGGGCACGCCCGCGCCCCCGGTCAGGGAGGCGGCGTCGGC
This sequence comes from Acidobacteriota bacterium, assembly GCA_046567065.1. GTDB lineage: Bacteria > Desulfobacterota > Desulfovibrionia > Desulfovibrionales > Desulfovibrionaceae > Fundidesulfovibrio. The sequence goes on along the minus strand of JBKICO010000040.1, from coordinate 2,554 downwards.
GCAGCCGTCCACGTCGGTCTTGTTCAGGGCGATGCGCGGGGAGGCCCCCAGGTCGGAAATGATATCCGCCACCTCGTGCGCGAGGCTCATCACGGATGGCTCGCCGGACTTGGCGACCACGAGGACATTGTGTACTGCTGGCTGCATGCCAGCGTTACTAGAGGAAAGCGCAGCCCGCTTCAAGCCGTATCGCTCCTCCCGGGCCGTTCCGGGCGTATTCGGACCAAATTGCCCCGGAGGGATTTTTTTTGCCCGAGCCCCTAAAGTATCCGAGGGCAATGGACGATAACTGCTGTGACGAGTGAGGAGAAAGAAATGTCCGCCAACCCCGCCCTGGTAAGGAACATGCTGCGCACATACGGGCGGCAGGCCACCACGGCGAGGCGGCTGGCGCGCTACAAGCGCACGTTGCGCGCCGCCGGGGCGGAGGACCAGGTTGCCATCTCCCGCGAGGCCCGAAGGCGCGAACTGGTGCACAAGGTCGCCGCGGAGATAGTCGAGAGCCTCATCGTCACCGGCTCGGAAAACCCCGTGGTGGAAGACATCAAGAGGGAATTGGAAAGAACCTTCAAGACCGCGTTCATATTCGCCTATCCCCCCGAGGATCAAGATTTGCAAATCTTCAAGATCCTGGGCGAAAACAACGCGGTGGAAGCGACCGGAAACGAGCGCGCGAGCATACTCGAAGCCCTGTGGCACATCGCGCTGGAGAAGGTCGACGAGACGATGATCTAGTCGGAGTAGCTTGTGCGGTCCGGGAGACCGCTAGCTTAGACGTTCCGCAGGCGGGCCGCCTTGGGAGACGGCCCCGCTCCAGCCAGGAGCCTGCGTGAACGCCTTGGCGGGTCAGGCCCGCCGGGGAGGGGATAATGGACATCAAGAAAATACTTGGAGGAGTAAGCCCGTACAGTCGAACCCAGGTGGACAAGGGCGACAGCGCCTCCGCCCCTTCTAGGGTGGAACGCGCCAAGGCCCGGGTCAGGAGTACTTCCGCCGAAGGGGACAAGGTATCCGTATCCTCAGATGCGCTGCTGGTGGCCGAAGCCGCCAAAGCCGCCGAGGAGTCGCCTGATGTGCGGGTGGATCGCGTGGAGGCCCTGCGCCAGCAGGTGCAGACAGGCAGCTACACCCCCGATTCCCGCAAGATCGCCGAGAAGCTCGTGCAGAGCGATCTGGAGTTTCTGCGGGGTTAACGGGTCCAGCCCGTTGCAAACGAAGCCAGCGCGTCCGCGGACCGTGCGAACCACGGTCCGCGGGCGCTTTGCCGCGCCCTTTGACCGGCGCCGCGAGACTCTCTCCGCCGCCCTCCCCGCCCTCCCGAAAAAAACAATCCGCCAAAACTCCTGAACCGGCTGACACGTCCCTCCGAAGGTGGTATGGTGTCGGCCCGTTCCCACCCGGAAAGCCCGTGCGCTTGAGGCCCAGTCCATGGGAACGCGCAGGCGTGTTCCGGTCCCCGCCGCACAGCGAGGGGCCGGCGCGACCCGGATCGCCCATCCCGGCAAGGAGGTTTCACCGTGACCAGAATCGTCCCCACTTTCCTGGAGAAGTGCGCCCTGCCGCCGGACAACTCGGATACATTGCAGGGAGTCGTCATGATGACCGCCTTGCGGGTCAAGGAGATCCGCGAAAGGCAGCGCAAGGAAGGACATTTCGACTGCTTCGGGCGGGCCGCCTCCGGCTATTGCGACCAGCGCCAGTGCATCTACCACGCGGAATGCACGAGCATTTCTTCGGCAATGCCCGAGCTGGCGTCCACCTGAAGGCCTGCGCCGCGCGCTGAGGCCGGCCTTGGCCACCCTGGCCCGCGCCTCTCGCCTGTCATCCGCCCCGCCCGCAAGAGGCGGCGGAGGCGTGCGCGCATGCTCGCCTGCAAAGGGCCAGAGCTAAAGCCCCGGCGCCGCCCAGCCGGAAATAGCCCGCATCCGCTCTCGCGGAGGCCCCGGCGTCATCACTTGCAGGAATCTGTCCCAGGCTCCTCGGCCTGAATGGCGACCGGCCACGAACACAACCCCGAAACCGTAAGGAGGAAGGAGATGTTCAAGCCCATCCAAGGCCTGCCCCCCGGCGTATTGGCGATCGAAGCCATTGGCAAGGTCACCCACCAGGACTACCAGGAGGTTCTGATCCCTGCCGCGGAGGCCTTGCTGGCCAAGGGGCCCATCAGCGTGCTCTTCGTGGCCGGGCCGGATTTCGCGGGCTATGACCTCGAAGCGTTGTGGGACGACGCGGAGTTCGGCGTGAAACACTGGCGCGATTTCACCCGCATCGCCGTGGTGTCGGACGTGGTCTGGCTGCGCGCCGCAGTGAGCATGTTCAAGCCCTTCTTCCGGGGCGAGGTCGGGCTGTTCAGGGTCTCGGAACTGGCCGAGGCTAAGGAATGGATCGCCGCCGGAGCAATGGCCTGACCGCGAAGGGCCGGGACGCCCCGCGCCGCAAGCACGCCCGGACAAGGCGCGTCAGGCGCGGGTCATGGATCTTCCTGGAAAAGCCGGGCGGGTGAATCGGGGTTGCGGGGGCGGCCTGACGCTGGGACTGCTGGGTGCAGGGGTTG
>JBKICO010000039.1:0-4955 GCA_046567065.1 Acidobacteriota bacterium | reverse complement strand
CGCGGGTCCGTGGGCTTGCACAGCAGCAGGCCCCCGCGCAGGGGGCGCTCCACGCGGCAGGGCAGCACGGCGGCGGGGCGCTCCAGAATGCGCACGATGCGCCCCTCGCACTTGTCGCCGCGCTGGCGGGTGAGGGCTGCGGCCACGCGGTCGCCGTGCCAGGCCTCACCGAAGTCGCGCGGGTTGATGAACACGTCCTTGCGGCGCTTGTCGTCGCAGATGAGGTAGCCCACGCCGGAGCGCTGCACCTCCAGCCTGCCCGTCACCAGGCGCATGTTTCCGGCCAGGCCCCAGGCGCCCTGCATCCGGATGAGCTTGCCCTCGCCGGTGAGCTTCTCCAGCAGGTGCTGCACCTGGGCCTTATGCAGCTTGGGGGCGCCGAGGCCCGCGAGCACGTCCTTGAGGGTCATGGGGGTGCCGTTGCGCCTGAACAGGCGCATCAGCTCGGTCTGGTCGATGGCCGGCTGGCCCTGCTTGCGGCCTTTCTTGCCGGGGCGGTTGCCCATCAGATGGTCTCCACGCGGTTGCGGCCGTTGTTCTTGGCCTTGTAGAGGGCGGCGTCCACTCGCTGCAGCAGATCCTGCACGGATTCGTCCCTGCCCAGTTCCACCACGCCGAAGCTGCAGGTCACGCGGCCCGACACGGGGAATTCCTTGCGTTCAATGTTTACGCGCATGCGTTCGGCGAACTCCATGGCGTCCTCCAGGCCGGTGATGGGCGTGACGATCAGGAATTCCTCGCCGCCCCAGCGGCCCAGGGAATCGGTGTCGCGGATGTCGCGCAGCATGAGCCCGGCCAGATCCACGAGCACGTCGTCGCCCACGGAGTGGCCGTGGGTGTCGTTGATGACCTTGAAGTGGTCGATGTCCACCATGATGAGGCTGAGCGGCATGCCGTAACGCTTGAAGCGGGTGTGCTCGGCGTTGATGTATTCCGTGAGCTTGTAGCGGTTGCTCACGCCGGTGAGGCTGTCCGTGGTGGCCCGGTAGAGCAGTTGGACGCGCTCGCGCTCCAGGGGGGTGATGTCCGTGAAGGTGACGATGTCGCGGCCGAGCTCCGGGAAGGAGCGCGAGGACACCCAGAAGGTGTTTTCATAGAAGCACTCGCCCCCGGAGGAGGAGAAGCACGCGGTGCGGTCCGTGAGGTCCGGGTCGCGCAGCCTGCCCATCCAGGCGGCGAAATCGGTGACCGGGTAACGCGCCCCGGCCACGAAGATGTCGCGCATGGCCCCGGCCTTGCCCGACAGCAGCGACTCCAGGGAGTCATGCCCCATGTACTGCAGAAAGGTCAGGTTGGCGTAATCCACCTGTCCGTTCTGGCAGGAGACGATCAGGTGCGGGTTGATGTCGAGCAGGTAGGAGATCATGTGCGAGCGCACGTCCTCCCGCTTGTGCTGGGCCACTACGCGGGCGTTGCGGTAGAGCACGGGGATGAGCGTGTCCGTCTCCAGCGGCTTGGTGATGTAGCCCTCAAGGCCGACCTGCAGGGCCTTGCGCAGAACGTGGTCTTCCGTGTGGGCGGTCACGGCGATCACCGGGGTGTCCGGCGATTCGGTCTTGATGATGGCCGCCATGGAGAGCCCGTCCATCACGGGCATGTTGATGTCCGCCATGACGATGTCCGGGCGGTGCTCCCGGAACATTTTGAGGCCTTCGGCGCCGTCCCTGGCCTTGAGCACAGTGGCCATGCGCTTGGAGAGGAACCTCGACAGGGTCTCGGCGGTTATTGCGTCGTCCTCCACGAGCAGCAGCGAGATGTTGGAGAGGATCTCTTCAGGGGTGGCTTCAGTGGGGGCGTGGAGCATAAGGCAACCATCCTTCGTTCCGCGGACCTGGCCCGTGGGCATGTCCGGCCCGGGAGCGGCAGCTCTCGGGCCGGACATGCATACCGCAACGAGGCGCGCTTGTCTTCTCCGGCCGGCGGGACGCTGCACCGGCCGGGTTCCGCACGCTTTTTAGGGTCTTCATACGTAATATAAACCAGTGTAAGGTCGGAGACAACCGGAATCATGGCAATTCTTACGGAGGACACATGCAGGATCGCGTTTGGGAACTGGTGGGTGAAATACGCCTGGGCGGTGAGCTCAGCTTCGAGGAGGCCGGGGAAACCGAGGCCAGGCTGCGGGCCTGCGTCGAGGCCTGCCTGGTGGCCTACGGCCCGGCCTTCCTCGACTTCAGGCACATCGGGGACGACCTGTTGTTCGTCAGTTCCGTCGGGAGCTTCGGCCCCACGGAGGCCTCGTCGTTCTGCAACGCCGTGCGCGCCGAGATGGACCCGGGCGGCAAGGGGAGGCTTGTGGCCTGCGGCTCCGGCTTCGGCCCGGTCATGGTGCGCTGCTTTTCCCGTTGGGGACTCGAAGTTTTCGACGCCCTGGAGGGGGGCTGTTCTCCGGCATGAGCGAAACTGTCCGGATTTTGTGAAATTTATCTTTTGATCGTTTTTGCGGCAAATGCGTTACAGCCGGTTGACAGGAACACGAATGATATTTTTAAGGTGCCGAACGACAACGTTTTCCATTGAATTTGTCTATGCATAGACAGGGGTGTATAATGGGCATTCGGGGCAAAATGTTTCTGCCTTTCGTCGCTGTGGTCTTGATTCTGGGCGGGGTCAGCCTTTGGGCTCTGGACAGCTCGCTCAGCGCCCTCGAAAAGCGTTTCGTGACCCGCATCGTGGCGGGCAAGGCCGCCGAGGTGGAGAACGCGGTCGACAACGTCTCCCGCATGACCCTGGAACAGGCGGCCATGTTCAGCCGAATCCCCGGCGTCATCTCCGCCTATGAAGAGGCCCTTTCGGGCAACATCAACGACGAGGCCGACCCCGCCGCCCAGAACGCCCGCCAGCGCATCCGCAAGGAGCTTGCCGAAGTGGGCGCGGGCTACACGGAGGTGCTCGGCGGGCGCAAGCTCATGCTGCACTACCACCTGCCAAACGCCCGCAGCCTCGTGCGCCTCTGGCGCGACAAGCAGGTCACCCGCAACGGGCAGAAGCTCGACGTCTCGGATGACATCTCCACCTTCAGGCCCACCGTGAAGGACGTCATCGCCACCGGCAAGCCCGTCATGGGCGTGGAGCTCGGCGAAGGCGGCTTCGCCATCCGCGGCGTGGCCCCCGTGAAGAACTCCCAGGGCAAGCAGCTCGGCTCCGTGGAGCTGCTGGCCGAGTTCGGCCCCATCCTGGAGGGCGCGGCCTCCGAGGGGCAGGAGCTGCTGCTGTACATGAACGCCCAGTTCCTGAGCATCACGGCCGCCCTGCGCGACCCCGCCAAGAACCCCGTGCTGGACGGCAAGTTCGTTCGCGTCAGCGGCGCCAAGGACGCCGGGCTGGAAAAGCTGGTGACGCCCGAACTGCTGGCGCGCGGCCAGAAGGAGCTGGTGGTGGAGCGCAAGGGGGACCTCTCCCTGGGCGCGTTCCCCATCAAGGACTACAAGGGCGTGCAGACCGGCGTGATGGTGGCCGTGGTCAACACGGCCAGCGAGTCGGCCACCATAAGCGCCGCGAAGTACACCCTGGCGGGATTGCTGGCGCTGCTGCTGATCGTGCCTACGGGCATCGCCAGCATCGCCTTCATGCGCTACGTGGCCCGGCCCATCGACCTCGTCGTGGCCAAGATCCGCGACATCACCGAGGACAAGGCCGACCTCACGGACAGGCTCCCCGAGGACAGCCGCGACGAGATGGCCAGCCTGGCCATGTGGTTCAACAAGCTCATGGTCAAGGTCTCGCAGCTCATCTCCATCAACCGCTCCGTGCTGGACGCCGTGCCCGACCCCTTGTTCGTGGTGGACGAGGAGTACCGCATCAAGTTCGCCAACAGGGCCACCTCGGATTTCGCCGGCATTGACCAGCGCACCCTGGCGGGCATGGGCTGCTCAGACATCTTCAAGACCAAGGCCTGCAACACCCCGGACTGCCCCATCCAGCGGGAGCGCGACAACACGCGCGGGGACGGGGCCGCGCGCATCGAATGCACCAAGGGCGGCAAGCGCGTGGTGTTGCGGCCCTTCGTCAAGACCATCACGGACGACAACGGCACCCTGCTGGGGTACCTCGAACTGGCCCAGGACGTAACCGGCATGGTGGAGCGCGAGGAGGCTCTGGAAAAGCACCTGGAGCAGCTTCGCCACGTCAACGCGGAGATCACCGCAGTGGCCGGGGAGATCTCGGGCTCCCTGGAGGAGATTTCCGCCCAGGTGGAGGAGGTCTCGCAGGGGGCGGACGTGCAGAGGACCCGCGTGGAGGAGACCCTGGCCTCCATGGGCGAAATGACCGCCGCCTCCAGGGACGCGGCCCGCAGCGCGCAGGAGGCCTCCACCCAGGCCGAGGCCACCCGCGAGACCGCCGAGCAGGGCGAGAAGGTGGTGCGCCAGGCCAGGGAGGTCATCGACTCCGTGCGCGCCCAGACCGAGCTTTTGCGCTCCAACATGGACGGGCTTGGCAGGCGCGCGCAGGACATCGGGCGCATCCTCACCGTCATCAACGACATCGCCGACCAGACCAACCTGCTGGCCCTCAACGCCGCCATTGAGGCGGCCAGGGCGGGCGACGCCGGGCGCGGCTTCGCCGTGGTGGCCGACGAGGTGCGCAAACTCGCCGAGAAGACGGTGCACGCCACCGGCGAGGTCTCCGAGGTGATCGGGGCCATCCAGAACGAAACCCGCAACAACCTCACGGTCACCGTGAAAGCCGTGGAGACCGTGGATCAGGCCACCTCGCTCTCCGAACTCTCCGGTGATTCGCTCAAGCGCATCGTGGAGCTGGTGCACCTCACTGCCGAGCAGGTCCGCACCATCGCCGCGGCCGCGGAGGAGCAGTCCTCCGTGAGCGAGCACATCGGCAAGGCCCTGGACGACGTCCACGCCGTGTCCACCAGCACCGCCAGGGGCATGGACGCTTCGGCCCAGGCCCTGTCCGGGCTGGCGGAACTGGCCCAGCGGCTGCGCAGCGTGGTGGCC
>JBKICO010000038.1:4362-6716 GCA_046567065.1 Acidobacteriota bacterium | reverse complement strand
ACACCATGTCGCCCGCCTTCAAGGGGATCGTCGGGCTGTCCTGGGCCGCGAAGGCGGCAGTCGCCAACGCCAGCAGAAAGATGACGGCAAGGATCGACATCGCTGTCTTCACTGGACACCTCCATGACGTTGTACGTTGATGGGCATCATTGCTGCTTCTTGAACTATGATCCTATTCAAACATATCCCTGAGCGGAGCCGGCTTGTCAACTTATCCCGGTTTCGGGGCGGACCCGCCCCGGACTCGTGCGGCCCCTGACCGGGACCACGCAGGTAGATGTTGCCAATCCTGCCCGGTTTCTCTAGATGATGGATCAAACCAGACCCGGCTTTCCGGGGAGGACCGCCCGGCAAGGCGGCCACGCCCCGGACCGGGCTCCAGGCAAACACGGAGGAGCGGATGAACACCATGAACAGACGCGGATTCCTCAAGGTCGCGGGCGTTGGCGGCGCGCTGCTGCTCACCTACCCGGGGAGCGGCGCCCTCGCCGCAACCGGCGCGGACCAGGGCTTCAGCTTCGTGCAGTTCGCGGACACCCACGTGGGCTACGCCAACCCGCCGGTCAACCCCGACGCCTCGGCGAGCCTGCAGAAAGGCGTGGACTGGGTGAACGCCATGGCCCCGCAGCCGGACTTCGTGGTCTTCACCGGCGACCTGACCCATACTACGGACGACCCGGTGGAGCGCAGGCGCCGCCTGACCGAGTTCAAGCGCATCGCGGGCGGGCTCAAGGCCAAATCGGTATACTTTCTGCCGGGCGAGCACGACGCCGCGCTGGACTGGGGCGAAGCCTACAAGGAGATCCTGGGCAAGACCCACTACATGTTCCAGCACAAGGGCGTGCACTTCCTGGTCATCGACAACGTCTCCGACCCCGGGGCCAGCGTGGGCGAGGCGCAACTGGCCTGGATCACGGCGGAGCTCTCGCGCATCCCCAAAGCCGACCCGCTGGTGGTGCTGACCCACAGGCCGCTCTTCGACCTCCTCCCCGAATGGGACTGGGCAACCAAGGACGCGGACAAGGTGCTGGCCCTGCTGGAGCCCCACACCAACGTCACCGTGCTCTACGGGCACATCCACCAGGAGCACCACCACCAGAGCGGGCACATCGGCCAGCACGCGGGCATGAGCACGGCCTACCTGCTCCCCGCGCCCGGCTCCGCGCCCAAAAAGGCCCCCATCCCCTGGGACGCCGCCGCGCCCTACAAGGGCATGGGCCTGCGCACCGTGCGGGACGGCGTGACCATGAGCGCCCCCTCTTTCACCGAGCATCCCCTGGCGGGCATGTAGCCATGCGCCGGAAGGATGCGCCCTTCCCCGGCCCTGGCGGGGGGCATGGAGAGTGTCGGCGCGGGCTGCCCGCGTGCGGGGCGAGGATGCTGGCGGTGCTTCTCGGCCTGACGGCCGTCTTGGCGCTGTCCGCGCCCGCCGGACAGGGGCTGGCCCGGGCTCAGGCCCAGAGCCAGGCCCAAAACCAGCCCCAGGCCCAGGCGGCAGGCAATGAGGCCGGGGCGCGGGTAGTGCGGGTCACGGCCGAGAAGTTCGAGTTCAAACCGGAGCGGATCGAGCTGGCCAAGGGCAAGCCCGTGGTGCTGGAACTCATCAGCCTGGACCGGCTGCACGGGTTCAGGTGCCCTGGCCTCGGCATCCGGGTGGATGTGGCGCCGGACAAGGTGACGCGCGTGCCCCTGACCCCGGACAAGGCCGGGAGCTTCCCCTTCGTCTGCGACGTGTTCTGCGGCGAAGGGCACGACGAGATGACCGGGGTGATCCTGGTCACGGAGTGAGGCGCGCGACTGGGCGCTAGTCGAAGTCGGCCAACAGCGCGCCCACGTGCACCTGCCCGAACAGCACCCAGGAGGAGTACTTGCTGCGGATGCGCCACAGGCCCTGCTGCAGCTGGTCCGAGGCGATGCCGTTGCGCAGGGCGGTGTAGGCCTCAAGGAAGGCGGCCAGGGAGTCGCAGACCTTGAGCAGCTCGCCGTCCTTGGGGTCGTACTCGTCGGCGTTGTAGAAGGCCTGCAGCTCGGTCGCGCTCACCGGCTGCACCATGCCGTCCACGGTGGCGCAGGCCTGGAACTCGGAGCCCACCGAGAGCCCCAGGAAGAAGGAGATCCTGTCCACCAGGTCGGGGAAGCCCCCCCGGCGCAGCGGCTCCAGGATCACGCGCTCCAGCTCCAGCTCTTCGTATTCCTTGATGAGGTCCCCGATGGTCTCCACGGACTGCTTCACCGGTGAGATGATGTCGCGGGTGAGCAGCTCGGGCAGATCGTGGAAGAGGCCGCCGAAGAAGTTGTTCTGGGCCCTGGCCGGGCAGGCCCCGATGGTGAGCGAGAAGAAGTAGCCGTAGCAG
>JBKICO010000038.1:0-4352 GCA_046567065.1 Acidobacteriota bacterium | reverse complement strand
CTTCTGGAAGCGCAACTGCCCGCAGACCTGGGCGAAATGGCCCACCGGGGTGCGGCCCTGGCCGAAGAGGCCCTCCAGCAGGTCGTGGACGCCGACGAGGTCCACGTTCTTCTTCAGGCCGTTGCGGAAGGACTCCTCGATGTCCATGAGTTCGGTGTCCTGCCGGTTCATGGACTTGATGAGGTTGTACTCCCAGCCGCTGGCGTAAAGGTGGGCGGCGCTTAAGATGCGCCTGTCCAGCGTGTCCTCCTCGGTGGAGCGCAGGTAGGCCTGGAGCCTCTCCCAGAAGGGCTCGCCCAGGCTTCGCACGCGCGGCTCCAGCTCGGAGAAGACCCAGTCCGTGAGCTGGCGGTAGTGGGCGGGGTTGGCCTTGATCCGGTAGAAGATGGGCGGCTTGATGTCGGTGATGATCAGGCGGTAGAGGTAGTCGAATATGCCGCCCTCCACAATTCGCGCGCCCAGCTCCACCCGCTCCTGGGCAGGCATGTCGCGCGTATTGAGCAGGAAGAGCACCCAGGCCACCATCATCTTGTGGGCCTGTTTGTCCACCTCCATGAGCTCGGTCGGCCGGAGCTTGTCGTTCCAGCGCTGCATGGAGGAGCCGGTGAAGATAAGCTGCAGGAGGGACTTGCGCACGTTTGACATAAACTGTAGGTATCCTGCGCCCGCGGAAAGCTCAAGGCGGGAAAATCGCAGAAAAGCCGAATTGGATGTTGACACGGAAGGCGCAACTCCGTAAAGGACTCGTCTTCCCAGTCGCATGGAGGACATTTCGTCATGAAGACATATAGCCCGAGCAGCAAAGAAATCACCCGTGATTGGGTGATCGTGGACGCCTCCGAACAGGTGCTTGGCCGTCTGGCCAGCATGATCGCAGGCCGTCTGCGCGGCAAGCACAAACCCGAATTCGCCCCCCACATGGACGCGGGCGACTTCGTTGTCGTGGTCAACTGCGAAAAGGTGCAGGTGACCGGCCGCAAGCTCGACCAGAAGATGTACTACCGCCACAGCGGCTGGATCGGGGGCCTGAAAGAGACTGTCCTGAAGGACATGATGGCCACCAAGCCCGACCAGGTGCTGATCAAGGCCGTCAAGGGCATGCTTCCCAAGAACCGTCTGGGCCGCGCCATGCTCAAGAAGCTGAAGGTCTACGCCGGCAGCGAGCATCCCCACACCGCCCAGCAGCCCAAGCCCCTGGCCTAATTCACGGAGCAGAACATGAGCACCGACTTCTTCTACGGAACCGGCCGCCGGAAAACCGCCGTCGCCCGCACCCGCCTCGTCCCCGGCAGCGGCCAGATCACCGTCAACGGCCGCGCCATCGATGAGTACTTCCCCCGCAGCGTGCTGCAGGGCATCATCCGTCAGCCCTTCGCCCTGACCAAGACCCTGGGCAAGTTCGACGTGAACGCCACCCTGGACGGCGGCGGCATGTCGGGCCAGGCCGAGGCTCTGCGCCACGGCATCTCCCGCGCGTTGCTGCAGGTCGACGCCGAGCTGCGCCCCGTGCTGAAAAAGGCCGGCCTGCTCACCCGCGACGCCCGCGCCAAGGAGCGTAAGAAGTACGGCCAGCGCGGCGCCCGCGCCAGGTTCCAGTACTCCAAGCGTTAATCGCTGGGGTCCATCGGATCACCAAGGGCTGCCCTTCTCGGGGCAGCCCTTTTTGTGCTGGCGGAGTGTCCTTGTTTTCCGCCGGACGGCTTGTTCCGAACGGGGCAGCGCATGTTTATAGCCGGGAGGCCGGTTCCGAACGAGGCAGATCCGCCGTGATCACGCCTCACCCGCACGGAGCCTCACTTCTTGTCTCGCAGCGCCCCGCCCGCTGCGCTTCTCTTCCTTCCCGCATCACGCTACAACCTTCCGGCCAGGAGGGCCCATGGCATCCGACAAACCCACTCCCAAGCTCGTCTTCGCTGACAAGGCAGGCAACATCTACGACCACCCCGAGCTGGACATGCTCGTGCGGCGCGGCGACCAGTTCGGCCTGCCCCGCCCGGACGAACTGACCCCTCTGCCCCCCGAGAGCGAGCTGTTCCTGCTGCCCGGGCGCTCCGCCCTGGGCTTCGACCCCGAAACCGGGGAGGTGGAGGAGCTTGAGGAGTTGGCCGTGGCCGCCTTCGTCTCCCCCGGGCACACCATCTCGGGCGTCACCGCCTACAAGGCGCGCCCCGGGGCGCCGGTGCTGCCGCTGTTCGCCTACGCCGCCGTGGGCTTCGCGGCCGGGCGCTTCTACGTCTGCGCCAAGCGCGTGGACCAGGACCAGCGCCAGGTGTTCAGCAGCGTGAAGAAGGACAGGATCACCAAAGGCGCGCGGATGCTCATGTCCCGCTTCCCCAAGAACCGGCTTCTGGGGCACCTCTCCAACTGCGCCCTGAACTACTGCTGCCCGGCGGCCCGCAACCTGGCCTTGGGCCGGTTCGAGGCCCCGCTGCCCACCTCCCGGGCCTGCAACGCCCGCTGCGTGGGCTGCCTGAGCCTGCAGGAGGAAGGCAGCGGCTTCCCCTCCACCCAGAACCGCATCACCTTCCGCCCCACCCCGCAGGAGGTGGCCGAGGTCATGGCCGTGCACTCTGAGCGGGAGGCGCGCCCCATCCTGAGCTTCGGCCAGGGCTGCGAGGGCGAGCCGCTCACCGAGGCCCCACTGCTGGCCGAGGCCACGCGCCTGTACCGGGCCGCTGGCGGCAAGGGCACGGTGAACGTGAACACCAACGGCAGCCGCCCCGAAGTGGTGGAGGAGCTCAAGGCCGCCGGGTTCGACTCCATGCGCGTGAGCATGGTCAGCGCGCGCAAGCCCCTGTACGAGGCCTACACCAGGCCCCAGGGCTACACCTTCGAGGACGTGGCCGAGACCGTGGCCCGCGCCAAGCAGGCCGGGCTGTGGGTGAGCCTGAACTTCCTGTACCACCCCGGCGTCAGCGACACCGAGGAGGAGTTGGAAGCCCTGGGCGCGCTCATCGAGGGCAACCGCGTGGACTTCGTGCAACTGCGCAACCTGAACCTGGACCCGGACGTATACAAGGGCGTGGTGCAGGCCAGCGGCGTTGGCTACGGGGCGAGCATGGGGCTGGCGAACTTCATGAAGCGGCTGCGCAAGCGCTGCCCCTGGCTGAAGTACGGATACTTCAACCCCTACCTGGTGGATGGGAAAATACCGGGGGCGCTGCCTACGGCCGACTGAGGAGCTTGGGCCGATGCGGAAGGGAGAGCCAGGGCTGTAGTCTCCCTGCTGAAGCGCTGCGGGGGCTGTCCGGCGGACATATGTGAAGAATGTCCTCCGGCCAGCCCCCGCAGCGTTTCAGCAGGGAGACGGCACGGTTCAGCACGGCAACACAGGGTGTTTTGATTTCGGAGACCGGAGGGCAGGCCCCCCAACCGGAGAATGCAGGGAACGCAAAGAGCGTTGCGGGCTTGGGTCCGTGCCGACATCAACCCTTCGCTGGGGCCGTCTCCGGCTTGCCAGCCTCCGGCTGATCCGCCAGCGCAAGCCCGGCCTGGGCGAAGAAGGCGAGCTTGCAGGCCCGGCGCATGCGCTTGACGCGCAGTTCCAGGCGCAGGGCCTCGCCCCTGTCGCGCGCGGGCAGGGCGGCCAGCAGTTCCACGGGCCTGCGCGATGCGGTGTACTTCGCCCCGCCCTCGCGCAGGCCGTTGTGCTCGGCCAGCCTGCGCGCGACGTCTCGGGTGATGCCGCAATACAGGGTGCCGTCGCCGCACCTGAGCAGATAGACGCACCAATCCAATTCATGCCCCCAGCGTGGCGGCCGGTTCATGAGCCGCCCCGCTTCCGCGTTTCAGGAGCGCGCCCGGTTTCGCCCCAGTCCGGGCTGGCTGCCCTGGGGTGCGGGTTCCGGCATGTCCCCTGCCAGCCGCCAGCAGAAAAAAGCCCCCTGGAGCGGAAGCGCGCCGGGGGGCCAATTTCGTCCAGACAACGAAAATCAGGGCGTTCAGCAGGCGCCGCCCTCGCCGGGCACGTCCACCACCACGCGTTCGGATTCGGGACCGGCCAGCTTGACGATCTCGCCGATCTTCCAGGCCTGCTCGTGCAGGGCCTTGAGCCGGTTGAGCACGTCCTCCTCCAGGGTTTTGTCCACGACCATGACGTAGCCCACGCCGCAGTTGAAGGTCTGGAGCATCTCGCCCCAGCTCAGCCCGCCGGACTCCTTGAGCCAGTTGAACACGGGGGCCACGTGCCAGTGGGCCATGTTCAGGTGGGCGGCCACGCCGCGCGGCAGGATGCGGGGGATGTTCTCGTAGAAGCCGCCGCCGGTGATGTGGCACATGCCCTTGACCGGGAAATCCCGCAGGATGTTCAGCACGGACTTCACGTAGATGCGCGTGGGGGCCAGCAGGGCCTC
>JBKICO010000037.1:1087-4609 GCA_046567065.1 Acidobacteriota bacterium | reverse complement strand
CATGGCCTGGGCCAGGGCCTCGGCGGCGGTCCGGGCCTTTTCCAGCAGGTCCGCGCCGGATACCGGGGTGAGCTTCCCCAGGCGGATGGCGCTGTACTCCTTCACGGCGGCGGTGATGTGCTCGATGCGCCGGGCGGCCTCCACGATGCCGTCGAGGTAGTCCAGGTAGCGCTCGCGCAGGGCGGGCTTCTTGAGCAGCAGCCCGGCCAGGCCGCCGATGATGGTGGTGGGGTTGCGCAACTGGTGCGCCACGGAGGAGGATATCTTCTGCAGGCTCTCGATGCGCCGGGCCACCTGCACCACCACCTCCTCGCCCGCGCGGCGTGCCTCCCGCAGGGCTTGCTGGGCCAGGTTGGCCTTGTCTTCGGCTTCCTGGCGGCGGGCCTCGATCTCGCTGATGTTGCGCCGCAGAATCTGCGTCATGCGGTTGAGCGCGGCCTGCATCCGGGTGGCCTCGTCGCGCCCTCCGGCGGAGAGCCGGGTGTCCAGGTCGCCGCCGGCGATGCGCTCCGCGGCGTCGGTCACTTCGGCCAGCGGGCGGACCACGCTGTGGGCGATGGCCAGGCAGGCCAGGCAGAGCAGCGCCATCATCAGCACGGTGGCCCCGGCGGCGGCGCCGAGAACCTTCTCGAACAGCTCGGTGACCACGTTGGCGATGGAGTGCATCTCCCGGTTGACGCGGTCCAGGTAGACCCCGGTGCCGATCCAGAGGTCCGTGCCCGGTATGGGCTCGGCATAGCTGACCTTCTCCTCGAGCACGCCGTCGGGCTTGGTGAAGACGTAATGCACGTAGCCGCCCCCGGCCTCGGCCTGGCGGGCCAGCTCACGCACGTAGTAGACGCCGTTGCGGTCCACGAAGTCGTTGAGGTCGAGCCCCACCAGATCGGGGCGGGGGGGCAGGGCCACGTTGACCGTGCCGTGGTAGATGAAGAAGTAGCCGGAGGCGTCGTCCTCGAAGCGCACGGGTTCCACAGCCTTGCGGGCCAGCCGCCTGCGTTTGCCCTCGTCGGGGATGTCGGCCATGGCGTTGGCCAGCGCCAGGGACATGGAGTGGGTCAGGGCCTTGATCTTTATCTTTTCGGATTCGAGCAGGGTGGTCTGGGTGTGGCGGACCATCATCTTTTCGAGGTGCGTGGAAGCCACGCCCAACACCACGAGGGTGCCCACTGCCGAGAGCAGCACGAGCCCTGCGAGGCCGAACAGGCGCACGGAGATTGAAAAACGTCGGAGCATGGGTCCCCCGATGGAGGCGGATGCTGTTTAGGCACCCATAGCACGGGGTTGGGCGGAAAGCATCCGCCTCGGGGCGGTTTTCGATCGGTTCGGAGCCCTCCTAGCCGCGCAGGGCTGCGTCCAGGTCCGGCGCGGCGTAGAGCTCGCCGCCGTGGGCGTCGTTGATCACGTTCAGGGGGAACTTCTCCACGCGCAGCAGATGCAGGGCCTCGGGGCCGAGTTCCGGGTAGGCCGCCAGGCGGACCTCCCGCACGCACAGGGAGAGCAGCGCCCCTGCACCGCCCGTGGCGGCGAGGTACACGGCCCCGTGCTGGCGCATGGCCTCGATCACCTCGGGGCTTCGGGCGCCCTTGCCGATGGTGGCGCGCACCCCGGCTTCGAGCAGGCGCGGGGTGTAGGGGTCCATGCGCCAGGCCGAGCTTGGCCCTGCCGCGCCGATGGGGCGTTGCGGGGTCATGGGGCTGGGGCCAACGTAATAGAACACGGCCCCTTCCAGATCCACCGGCGGGCTGCCGCGCTCCAGGTCTTCCAGGAGGCGCTGGTGGGCGGGTTCGCGCCCGGCCAGCAGGAAGCCCGTGAGGTAGGCCACGTCGCCGCTGCGCAGCTCCGAGGCGGCCTGGGCGCTGAGCGGAGTGGACAGGGAGTGGGTGCGGATCACAGCGTCACCTCCCCGCGCCGGGCCGAATGGCACTGGATGGCCACGGGCAGCGTGCCGGGATGGCAGGGCGCGGCCAGGGCGCTCACGCCAAGACAGGTGGTGGCCCCGCCCAGACCCAGCGGCCCCACGCCCAGCCGGTTCACGGCCTCCGTGAGGGACTGCTCCAGCCCGGCCAGGAAGGGGTCGGGGTTTTCACGGTCCAGGGGGCGCAGCAGGGCGCGCGCCGCCGCCTGGGCGGCCCACTCGAAGCTGCCGCCCACACCCAGGCCAGCCACCATGGGCGCGCACACGCCCCGGCAGGCTTCGGCCACACCCCTGATGACGAACTCGCGCACGCCCTCCAGGCCCAGGGCCGGGTCCAGCATGGCGGCGCGGGAATACTCCGCGCTGGCGCCCTGGACCATCATGGAGATGCGTAGCCCGTCGCCCGGGACCATGTCGAAATGCACCACGGCCGGGGAGTTGTCCCCGGGGTTGTCGCGGGTGAAGGGGTCGCAGGTGGACTTGCGCAGGTAGCCCTCGCGGTAGCCGCGGACCATGCCGCGGTTGACGGCCTCGCGCACGGGCAGGCCCTCTACGCGCACGCCCTCGCCGTGCTCCACGAAGAAGACGGCCAGCCCGCAGTCCTGGCAGAGGGGCAGGCCGAGCTGCCCGGCCAGTTCGGCGTTGTCCAGCAGCTGGCGCAGGGCCTGCTTGCCCAGGGGGCTCTCGGAGGCCTGGCGGTGCAGGAAGGCCCGGCGCACGTCCGGCGGCAGGTGCCGGTTTGCCGTGACGCACAGGCCGGCCACGGCGTCTTCGACGCTTTGTGAGGGTATGACCCGCATGACGGCTCCTTGGGAGGGGCCCCGGGCGACCGAAGCCGCCCGGGACGCGAGGAGGGAAACGGGAATCGCCGCGCCTAGGCCCGGGCCAGGTTCCAGGGGAAGCCGATGAGCAGGAACGCGCCGAGGTAGACGAGGCCGAACACCAGGCCGAGGATCCAGAAATCCTTACCCTTCACGTAGCCCGATCCGTAGTAGATGGGGGAGGGGCCGGTGCCGTAGGGCGTGATGACGCCCATGATGCCGAGCGTGCCGCACAGCAGGATGGAGACCAGCCTGATGTCCAGCCCGGGCACGTTCATGGCAGCGGCCAGCATCACGGGCAGCATGGCGGCCACGTGGGCGGTGACGCTGGCGAACATGTAGTGGCTCAGGAAGAACACCAGCACCAGGCCGACCATGGTGGCCGTGGGCGAGAGCCCCGCCATGGAGCCGGAGATGCTCTTGGCGAACCAGGCCAGGAAGCCCACCTTGTTCAGGCCGTCGGCCAGGGTGACCAGGGTGGCGAACCAGGCCAGCACGTTCCAGGCCTGCTTGTAGCCGATCACGTCGTCCCAGCTGACCACCTTGAACACAACCATCAGGCAGATGGCGGCCAGGGCCACGGTGGTGGCCTGAACCTGGTCCTTGAGGAAGATCCAGCTCAGCAGCGCGCCCAGGGCCAGCACCGCCATGAGGATCTCGCGGGCGGTGATGGAGCCCAGCTTGGCCAGCTCGTTGCCCGCCCAGATGGGGGCGTCCTCCGAGGACTTCTTGGTGGGCGGGTAGAGGATGTAGGCCAGCAGCGGGGTGATGGCGAAGAGCACGATG
>JBKICO010000037.1:0-1077 GCA_046567065.1 Acidobacteriota bacterium | reverse complement strand
CACGGGCAGGAAGCCCATGAACCAGTCGTTCCAGTTGAGCGCGACCTTGGTGGTCTTTTCCACCAGGGACTGGGCCAGGATGTTGGGGGCCAGGCTGGTGAGGAACATGGAGGAGGTCACGCAGGTGGTGGCCAGCGCCGTCCACATCAGGTAGCCGCCCAGGCCGCGTGGGTTGTTATCCGGGGTGGAGCCGTAGAGCGGCGGGATGTTCTTGATGACCGGGAAGATGGTGCCGCCGCTGCGCGCCGTGTTGGAGGGCATGAACGGCGCCAGGATCAGGTCCGCCAGGGCGACCGCGTACCCGAGGCCCAGGGCCTTCTTGCCCATGACCTTGATGAGCGTCAGGGCCAGGCGTTTGCCCAGGCCGGTTTTCTCGTAGCCCAGGGCGAACATGAACGCGCCGAAGATCAGCCAGACCGTGCCGTCGGAGAAGCCCGAGAGCGCCCACTTGATGGCGTCGGCGGCGGTGGCGTCTTTGCCGGCGGTCATGGGCACCAGCTTGAACAGCGCGGCCAGGGTCACGCCCGCCAGGCCCGCCAGGGCCGGAGCGATGGGCTCCAGGATGAGCGCGACCACCACAGCCGCGAAGATGGCGAAATACGACCACGCGTTGGGGCTCAATCCGGCGGGAACCGGCAGGGCCCACAACGCCGCCCCGACGATCAGCGGCGCAAGCGCTTTGAAGTTCAGGTTCATTTCCACTCCTGTGCTTGAGGTTGCAATGCCCGGATCAATCGTCCGCACGCCTGCCAACCACCGGCCTGGCCAAAGCCCAGCCACGTGCGGCCATCACATGTAGCAGGGAAGATGCCAAGGCGGTTCATGGCAGAATTATTACGCAATCATGAGGGGTTGCGCTCGAGTGGAAGGGCTGGCGGGCCGGGCGCGGCTATAACCAAAGTTATGGCTGGGAAGCGAGTATATGATTAATTGAGTGATTGTAGGTAGTTGGCATGGTTATTCCGGTGTTGCGCCCTCATAACCCACGTTATGGGGGCGAATCGCGCCCGGTGCCCGGTAGGCCGGGCATACGGCACGGATGGGACCTGGATGAAAACAGCGGCAGGTTGCGGCCGA
>JBKICO010000036.1:0-2909 GCA_046567065.1 Acidobacteriota bacterium | reverse complement strand
AGCGCCTCCTGCGGGCTCGGCGGCAAGCTCTTGGCCCCCGGCGCGCTGGCCTCGCCCTTGAGGGCAATCTCGTTCTGGGTCCCGTGCAGAGCCTTGAGGTCCATCTCGACCTTCGGGCTGCGAGCCAACAACAGGTCGTAGGTCTTGCGCACTTCGTCCACGAAGGGCCTGTTGGCCTGGTTGCCGCCGTACTCCCGTTGCAACAGGTCGTTGAGCTGCGAGAATCCCTCAACGTCGAGGTTGAACAGCGAGAGAACCAGGGAAAATGGCAACGGGGCGGACTTGTTGACCGCCGTCGAGCCCCCGACGGAAAGGGTGTAGTCGATTGTCGGCGCATGGAGCGTGGTTTTACCGCGCAGTTCGAGGTTCTCCAGCATGGTGGATTGGGCGCTTCCGGGGTCGGTGGCGCTGAGGTCGAGGGCCTTGAGCTTCAGCAGGGTTTCCCCATGCCAGACATACGGGCGCAGCTTGACGCCGTCGGACCGGAGGCTCAGCCCTTTGAGCTGGAACGTGTAGTCCTTGTCCTGGAGGCTTATCAGGGGGACGTCCACCTTGGTGGCCTGCTGGCTGAGACTGATATTCGTGGAGACGGTGACTTTCGCACCCTGGAACTCCTGGCGCAGCGGCGCGTCCCGGAAGATGGGGGGCACGGTCAGGCTGATGTCCAGGCCGCCGCCGAACCCGGTCTCGGCGCGCAGGGTGCTCTTGAGGAGCTCCGGAGCCTTGTCCAGGGCCTCGCGGACCTTCTGGGGAGTGTCGGGGGATACGGCGAAGCGTACGGTCACCACGCTGGTGCGGGGCGAAAACGATCCGGCCGCGAAGGGGATGGGCCCGTGAGCCACGTCGAAGGTGGCGGTGAGCGCGGGGGCCTCCGGCGAGCCGGGCTGTGTGGAGAAGCCCGCTTGGTAGGTGTAGCTGCTGCTGAAGATGCCGATGCTGCTCCCCGTGGGGGTGAAGCGCAGCACGGGCGAATCGGCGGTTATACGTTTCAGGGTCGCATCGATGGTCCCGCCGGCATGGTAGGCGACGAAGACGGTGACCGCCATGTAGGCGGTGGCGGCAAGCAGCACGGCGAGGAAGGATTTCTTCACGGCGATCTCCGCTGAGGGTGCCTGAGGTTTACGCCGGGCACACCGCCCGGCAAGCTGGCCAAACGGCCCGCGTTCATCAGTCCGCGGGCATGTAGGTCATGAGCAGGTCCTGCCCGCTCGGGCGCACGGCGCTCAGGCGCAGTGGCAGAGCCATGTCCATGCGCTCCACGCAAGCCCCGGAGAAAACGGACACGCCCGAGGTGTCGCCCAGTATCTTCGGGGCAAGGAAATACCGGAACTCGTCCATCAGCCCCTGCCTGGCCAGGGAAAAGGCCAGTTGCCCCCCGCCCTCGCAGAGCGTGGCGTGGCACCCGGCTTCGGCGCGCAGGCGCTCGAACCCGGGGGCCAGTTGCAGCCTGTCGCCCAGGTTGGGCAGCTCCCAGACGCGCACGCCCTTGTCCCGCAGGGCCTCGGCCCGGCAGGAGGCCGCGCTGGCCGCGCCGGTCCAGAAGATGGTCTGGCTTGGCCGGTTCAGTAGCAGGGAGAGCGGGGCGTCGTGCTCGGGCAGCAGGGATGTGACCACCACGGCCAGGGGCTGTGGCCCGTTCTCGCGGCCCTCCAGACGCACGGTGAGCCTGGGGTTGTCGTGGCGCAGGGTGCCCCCGCCCACGAGCACGGCGTCGGCGCGGGCGCGCATGTCCTGCACCAGGGCGCGCGACTCCGGCCCGCTGACCCAGGCGGAGTGCCCCGTGCGCGCGGCTATGCGCCCGTCCAGTGTGGCGGCCATCTTGAGAACGTTGTAGGTGCGCTTGGTGGTCTGCCAGACCACGAAGTCCGCGATCATGTCCCGGCACTGGCGTTCCAGCACGCCGCAGACCACCTCCACGCCGTTTTCGCGCAGGCGGGCGTTGCCGCCGCCTGCGACGGTTGCGTTGGGGTCCGCGCAGCCCACCACCACTTTGCGGATGCCCGCCGCCAGCACGGCCTCGGTGCAGGGGGGCGTCTTACCATAGTGGTTGCAGGGCTCCAGGGTGACGTAGAGGGTGCATTCGGCGGGGTCCACGCCCTTGTCGCGTGCATCGGCCAGGCAGTTCACTTCGGCGTGGGGGCCGCCGCAGCGCTGGTGCCAGCCTTCGGCCACCACGGCGCCGCCGCGAACGAGCACCGCGCCCACGCAGGGGTTGGGCGCGGTGGAGCCCTTGCCCCTGGAGGCGAGCTCCAGGGCCTGGCTCATGAAGGCTTCATCAGGCCTGGTCGGGTCGGGGCAGGGTATCAAATTTCACTCCAGCTTCGCCAAGCATATCACGGGAGAGGTCGTCGGGATAGCCCTCGGCGTAATGAATGTGGCTCACCCCGCAGTTGATGAGCATCTTCGTGCAGATGATGCAAGGCTGCGTGGTGCAATAGAGCACGGCCCCGGAGATGGAGACGCCGTGCACCGCTGCCTGGATGATCACGTTCTGCTCGGCGTGCAGGCCCCGGCACAGCTCGTGGCGCTGGCCCGAGGGGATGCCGAGCTGCTCGCGCAGGCAGCCGATGTCCAGGCAGTGGGCCGTGCCCGCCGGAGCGCCGTTGTAGCCCGTGGCCAGGATGCGTTTTTCCTTCACGGCCACCGCGCCCACCTTGCGGCGCAGGCAGGTGGAGCGCTCGGCCACCAGGAAGGCGATGCGCATGAAGTACTCGGGCCAGGGGAGGCGCGAGTCTTTGGGATGAATGTGTTCCATGATGGGCAAGTAGATTGCCGGGGCGGCCCGGTATGTCAAGAAAAAGGGCCGCCCGGCGCATACCGGACGGCCCTTTCGGTGCTTTGTTGTGTGACTCTTACCAGGCGAACAGTGGGTACTGGCGGGCGAAGGCGTTCACCTCGGCCTTGATGGC
>JBKICO010000035.1:0-2936 GCA_046567065.1 Acidobacteriota bacterium | reverse complement strand
CCCTGGTAGGGGTGCTTGGCTTCGTCGCCCACGTACCAGGAGTGCTTCACGTGCTCCATGATCTGCTTGGGATCGGGAGTGGTGATCTTGGTCAGGTCGCGCTTCATGATGACGCCAGCGGGGAAGTAGCGGTCGTCGAAGCCGAACTCGCTCTTGGTGGGGAACTCGCCGAAGGTCATGAAGTTGGTGGTGCCGCCGATGCCGGCCCAGTCCTTGTAGTAGGAGGCCACGGCCAGCAGGTCGGGGATGTAGACCTCGTCGATGAACTTCTTGGTCTCTTTGTACAGGCTCACGAACTCGGCGATGCGCTCGGGGCGCAGAGCGTCGTAGTTGGTGCAGCCGCCCACCACGGTGAACTGGGTGTGGGGGTTCTTGGCGCCGAAGATGGCCATGGCGCGGGCGGCCTTGACCTGCAGGTGCAGGGCCTCAAGGTAGTGCGCGGTGGCGATCAGGTTCACTTCCGCGGGCAGGTAGTAGGCCGGGTGGCCGCCCAGGAAGTAGGCGTTGGTGAAGATGCCGAGCTGGCCGGAGTCCACCAGGGCCTTCAGCTTGTCCTGCACGGCCTTGAGGTCGGCCGCGTTGGTCTTGCGGGGCGAGATGTCGTTGGCGATCTTGGCGGCCTTGACGGGGTCGGCCTTCAGGGCGTTCTGAACG
Organism: Acidobacteriota bacterium; assembly: GCA_046567065.1. Classification (GTDB taxonomy): domain Bacteria; phylum Desulfobacterota; class Desulfovibrionia; order Desulfovibrionales; family Desulfovibrionaceae; genus Fundidesulfovibrio. Next base: position 2,282 of record JBKICO010000035.1, on the reverse strand, counting down.
TCGACCCAGTCCAGGGCGTGCAGGTGATAGAAGTGCACGATGTGGTCATGCAGGTACTGGGAGGCCATGACCAGGTTGCGCATCAGGGTGGCGTTCTCGGGAACCTTCACGCCCACGGCGTTGTCGACGGCGCGGGTGGAGGCCAGGGCGTGCACGTAGGTGCAGACGCCGCAGGAGCGCTGGGTGAAGTGCTGGGCGTCGCGGGGGTCGCGGCCCTTGAGGATGATCTCCAGGCCGCGGAAGAGCTGGGAGGAGCTCCAGGCGTTCTTGATCTTGCCGTTGTCCACCTCGACCACCATGCGCAGGTGACCCTCGATGCGGGTGACGGGGTCGACCACGACCGGGCCGGTGAAGGTGCTCTGAGGCGTTTTCATCACTTGAGGCTTGCTATCAGCCATAACGTTCCTCCGTGAGGTGTGCTGCGGTTCGGGCTACTGCTGCCCTGACTAACGGCCGACGTAGAAGGGGGTCATGGTGTCCCAGAACTTCGGCTCGGAGCAGCCGATGCAGGGATGGCCCGCGCGGACCGGCCAGTTGGTCGAGTTGAAGAGAACCTTGGGGCAGTTGTTGTAGGTCTCGGGACCTCTGCAGCCCAGTTCGTAGAGGCAGTAGCCCTTCTTGGCTTCCTCGGAGTCGAAGCTCTTGGCGAACTGGCCGGCTTCGAAGTGCTTCAGGCGCTCGCACTGGTCGTGCACGCTCTGGCCGAAGAACACCTTGGGACGCTGCAGGGAGTCGAGCTCGATCTTGTCGCCCTTCAGGAAGGCCACGACCGCGCCCACGAAGTTCACGGGGTTGGGCGGACAGCCGGCGATGTTGATGACGTCCTTGCGGCCCAGGAACTCGCTCACGGAAACGGCCTGGGAGGGGTTGGGCTTGGCGGCCTGAACGCCGCCGAAGGTGGCGCAGGCGCCGATGGCGATGATGGCCTTGGCCTTGGCGGCGCAGGCCTTCAGGTTGTCGGCCATGGTGTGGCCGCCGACCTTGCCCCACGCGCCGTTCTCGATCATGGGCACGGCGCCCTCCTGCACCAGCACGAAGCCGTCGGGGGACTCCATGGCCTTGTGCAGGGCGTCCTCGGCGGCCTCGCCCGCGGCGGCCATGATGGTCTCATGGTAGTCCAGGCTGATGGTGTCGAGGATGAGCTCGTCGATGAAGGGCTGATAGGTGCGCAGGACGGCTTCGGAGCAGCCGGTGCACTCGGCGCCGTGCAGGTAGATCACCGAAGGACGCTTCTTGGCGGTCAAGGCGGCGGCGACTTCACCCGCGGCGCCGGGGCCCATGCCAAGGGCGGTGGCCACAGCCGCGCAGAACTTCATGAAATCGCGGCGGGAGACGCCTCTTTTTTCCAAGCGTTGTTCGGCGTCGTCCTTGGCAAGACCAATGGATACGCGCATACGGACCTCCCAAATCGTTACAGGTTGGCTGGTTCTCAGGTATAAGCCTCACTGGAAACCGCGGGCGACGTCCCCCACTGACGGTCGTCCGGGCCAAAGTCCTCAAAGGCATCAGCGCCTGACATATCCAGGTGCGCGGGATAGTAGCAGAACTGGGGAACCTTTGCTAGAGGAAATTGTTACTTGTAGAACAAGGCAGGATAAATCCAACGCGCTGCAGGTGCGGTTTTGCTTCCAAAAGGTGGGTTTCGAGGCTTTCGCCTCCCATTGGAGGGGGGTGAAGCGGCGAAGGCACGTTAATAATTATCGTGCCACATAATTGTGTGATTTATTTCACTAGAAATGCGTCTCATGGACCGTTCCGCAAACGCCCCTACCAGCAGCAGCGGCCGCCGCCCCTGCGAACATCTATCAGATGCGCAGGCGCAGGGCGCTCAGGTCGTCGTCGAGCACCTGCTGGCCCCGCACGGCCCGGGCCTGGTTCAGCAGGTCGGCCAGCTCCGGCCCTGAAGGCCCGTAGCTGGCGCAGCGCTCGCGAAAATCCTCGTAGCCTTCGATGACGCCGTCGGCCCGGCGAAGCTCGTACGCGCCGTCCGAGAACACGAGCAGGCTGGCCGGGCCGTCCAGGGCGATTTCATCCTGGCGGAAGCGCGCTTCGGGCAAGGCACCGATGAAGATGCTCTGGCAGCGCAGCTCCCTGACGGCTCCATTGGCCTGGAAGAGCAGCGGCGGCGGGTGCCCGGCCGAGGCGAAGCGCACCACCCGGGCCTGCATGTCGTAAACGCCGTAGAAGATGGTGAAATACAGGTCGTTCTGGCGCGGCATCTGGAACACCGCGTTGAGCCCCGCCAGCACCTGCGCGGGCTGTGCGAAGTCCACCCCCGGCAG
>JBKICO010000034.1:0-4285 GCA_046567065.1 Acidobacteriota bacterium | reverse complement strand
GCACGCCGCCGTAGAGCACGCCCCGGGCGCGCATCTGGTCGCGCATGGCGGTGGCGTCCCGCTTGCGCTGGTCCACGGTCTGCTCCAGCGTGAAGCCAGGGGCATCCTCAACCATCTCAACTTCCGGCACGTTGCCCGCTTCCAGCCACTCGGTATACCCGGGATGATCGGGGCTGACCTGGCGGGACGATCCATCCTCGCGCAGCTGGATCACCACTTCGCGCCCGTCGCTCCACCGCAGAACCTTGTATGTGTGCATGGGGCCTCCCTATTCGAGGATGAAGAGCAGCATGGCATCCAGGTCCAGGCCGTCGTTGTTGGTGCCGCCGGTGACCACAAGCTCGATGTCGCTGCCACTGGAGAGGGCCGCAGCTACCGGGTCCACAGTGGCAGCGCTCGCCGCGAAGGATGCGTCGTTGACGGAGAGCGCCGCCGTGAGCGCGGGCACGCCCCCGATAGTCACGTTGACCGTGGGCTGCAGCGCCCCGGAATCGTCCATGCGCGGCCGCACGGCCAGGCGCGCCAAGTGCGCCCGGCCCTGGAACCAGCGGAAGGCGTGGCCGTACTTGTTGGCGAACAGGTTCATGGAGGTGGCCGCGTACATCTCCAGCCCGGCCAGGGCCAGCACGCCTCCGCCGTTGCTGGTCACGTTGAGGCGGTAGTAGGCGTAGCTTCCCGCCGTGCAGGTGTAGATCCTGGAGTCGTACTGCCCGAGGGCCTGCCCGGTGCGGGTGTCCAGCGTGGTCCAGTTGCTGCCGTCGTTGGATCCTTCAAAAGTCCAGGATACAGGGAGCTGCGGGGAGGAGAGCGGGCCCGTGATGAGCTTGTAGGCCGCCACGTTCTTGGCGGCCGTGAAGTGGTAGCCGATGTAGCCGCTCGTACCAGTGTTGCGCTGCCAGTAGGTGCCGAGGTTTCCGTCGAAGGCGTTGGCCGGAACCAGGCTGGAGTAGTAGTCCGTGGCAATGGCCGTTCCCCCGGAGCCGAAGCAGAGGTCCGTTGCGCCGTAGGCCACGCTGAACAGGCCGGGGAAGAAGTCGCGCACCTGCACCAAGCGCAGCATGTCTCCGAACTGGATCTCGAAGCCGGAGTCCCCAGCGATGGCGGCGGTCAACGGAGCGCCCCCGATGGTCACCACCCCCGCGGCGTAGCTGATCACGTAGGCGTAGCTCGCCGCGCCCCATGCCGTGCCAGAATTGGCTCGGAATCGCAGCGGACGGCGAACGCAGAACAGGGCCTGGCTAGCGGCGTTATCCAGCACATTGAACGTGCTGTCGCTGGTGCGCCCGACCACGCCGCGCGGAATGGTGGACCAGGGGCGCACCCAGTCGCGCGTGCCGTCGCAATAAGGGATCTTGTCCTGGTCCCCGGCCTGGGGCGCCGGAAGCTGCCCGGCCCTTCCCGCCGTGGTGGCCGTGGCCCCCACGTAGGTATCCAGGCGCGGGGCATAGGCCGGATCGATGCCGAGCACGGCCTGGGTCAGGCCCGCGTCCACCACGATGTCCTCCACCACCACCTCGGTGCGGGAGGCACCGGCGTTGTAACTCGCGCTGACCACATGGCCCACGCCGGGGGTGGTCTGCCCCAGCACCACGGCACGGCGGGCGGTGTACTCCGCAGCGTGGTTTCCAGCCTCCGCAAAAGACGTCGCGGAAAGCCGCGTGACCGTGCGGGGCGGGTTGGCCCCGAAGATCTGCGCCGCGAGGGCCTGGGCCATCTCGACGACCGCCGCGAAATCGGCGTTGTAGGCCGTGAAGTTCGCGTCCACGCCACCCTCGCCGAATCCGGCCTGCTGCTCCAGCGTGCCGTCCTGCCTGTAGGAGGCCCCGCTGTAGAGCTTGAACCTGTCCAGCACCGAGAGGGCCATCAGCGCGGCCGTCACCTTGTCGTATGCACCCATTACAGATCCTCCTCCAGGTTGAGGGCGTCGAAACCGTTTTGATTGAAGGTGGTCCACTGCCGCATGGAGAGCGCCGCGAAGCGGGCCCGGAAGCTGAGCAGCTGGCGGTATTGCGTGTCGGACGGGTCCAGGCAGCAAAAGAAGCTCCGGTCCGTGCCCATGCGGGACTTGATCCCGAGCAGCTGGTGGGCCTCGGCCTTGCTCAGGTGCTGCACCTGCAGGCTGGCCGCGCGGTAGGGGGGCTGATAGTCGGAGAAAGCCGTCCCCCCTTTGGCGTAGCTGGTCTGGGTGCGCGTCTGCCATCCCTGGCTGGAGCCGTAGAGGAAATTGACCCGGGTCTGAAAGATGGGCGCGAGGATCACCTGGCCCACGTCGAAGTACCCGGCCGGGTTGGACTGGTCGGCAATGGTGATTTCCCAGGCGCGGCAATAGCGGGGCCTGTCCAGCAGGTGGAACCAGGTGCGCACGATCCTGGCCAGGTCCTCCGCCGTGGGCTGGCCGGTCCACCAGTTGAGGGCCTCGAACGGCAAGGACTCCGTGGCCAGGTAGCGCGGGAACAAGGGCTGCACGCCCGTGTCCGCCCCGTCATGTGGCTGAGTGCAGGCCGCGTCGTCATAGCCGACGGCCCGCACAGTGGCTTGGCTGGAGCAGGTGATGCCCAGCAGGGCGATGCACTGGATCAGGCGAGGCTTGTCGAACACCACGCGGATCACCCCGGCTGCAGGGTCCAGGCTGGCCACGCGGGCGGGTTCGCGCAGGAAGCGCGTGCGCAGGTTGCTCAGGGGCATGGCGGGCGACCAGTTGCCGCCGGAGAGCGTGGCGGCCTGGACGTCGGCGAAGGGGTCCGCGTCGATGTAGTTCCAGCCCGTGAGGAAGAAATTCCCGCTAGCCATAGTATTTGACCTCAACATACCCGGCATCGGTGTCCTCGATGCCGCAGACGGTGAACGGGGTGGCGGACAGGCCGAAGCGGCGGGAGCTCAGGGCCACGCACTGGCCCAACTCCAGGCGCTGGCCGTATTCGGTGGGAATGCGCTGGCTGAATGGCCTGCGCGGCACGCCGCGGAACTCGGCCCGGCGCTGGGACTCGGCCAAGGAATCGGCGTGGGATGTGAACAGGCCCGTGAACACGGCCCCGGCAGTCTCCGTGAGCGGGTAGCGCGCCAGAATGTCGGGATCGGGCTGGCCGTCCGCCGTGCTGGTGGCGTCGCGGTACTCCTGCCCCAGCCAGGCCCGGCGGTCGGCGGAGACGGACCCCGCCACGCCGTTGTCGGTCTGCACGCACCAGTTTTTCTCGGCCCGCATGGTCACCAGGCCCCAGGGCGCGCCCGTGAGGTCCGAGGTGTCGCGCTCCAGCTCCAGGTGGTAATCATCAGTGAAGTGGGCCACTGGCGTGCCGGACGGGGCCTCCACGCGCCCGAAGCGCATCACGCCCAGGCGGTCCGGGCAGTACCAGGCCCACGGCCCGGCGCAGATTGCGTCCATGAGCGCGCGCACCTTGGCCCCGCTGGCGTCGTAGATGCCCTGGGGCGCGCTGGTCTTGGCGGCCAGGGCCGCGAGGTCGGCCTCGCTCCAGTCCGTGGCGGTCCAGCCCAGGATGGAGAGCAGGCGGCGCAGTATGCCCGCCGTGTCGGCCGCGTAGCCGCCCACGTTGTCGCCCTGCACGTCGCAGGTGAGTTTCTGGCCGTTGGTGGTGGCCACGCGCAGCAGGCCCCTGGCCAGGCAGGTGGCGAACTGGCCGCCCGTGAGCGCGGCATTCTTGAGCGCCGTCTCGTCGGCGTAGTCCGACGTGGGCGTGAGGGCCGCGCCGTTGCAATAGGCTGCCGGGATCGCCTGCACGCTGCGGAAGTGAACCTGATAGATCAGGCTGGATTCGTTGACGCAGACCGGCTCCAGGCCCGGGCAGGGGCCGAACGCGGTGGGCTTTGCCTTGCCCTTGAGATCCGCGCCGCCCTCGATACCCACCGGGCCAACGTTGGTGCCCAGGTACTTGGGGATGGGCAGGGGCTTGTCCAGCTCCTTTTGCCGGTCGCGGATCTTGATGGTGACCAGCTTCCAGGAGAACTCCACCTCCTCGATGACGCCCCGGAATACCACGGCGAAGTCCGCGATGGCCGCCCCGTCCTGCCCGGCCAGCACCTCCACGGGGTGGCCAGCGAAGGCCCAGTCCTCGGAGTCGTACACGTCGAGCCAACCGTCATCATTGGCCAGCACGATCTCGCCCGCGCCGATGCGCGAGGCCCCGGCTTCCGCCCCGCCGAACAACTCCCGCGAGAAGTGGAACGGAGTGAGCACGCCCGGGCGCCAGACCGTATTGGGCGGCGTGTCCGTGGGCCTGGTGTTCCAGCCGCCGGGCGAGCCCGCGCAGAAGCGCAGCGTGGTCGGCAC
>JBKICO010000033.1:0-11422 GCA_046567065.1 Acidobacteriota bacterium | reverse complement strand
ACGCCACGGGCGGTTTCGTCTGCTTCATCCACCTGCCCTACCTGCCCGGCAACAACCCGCTGGGCGCTGAAGCCAGCGGCCCCTCGGCCATGGACGTGCTGCGCACCATGGCCGTGGCCCGGCTCATGCTGGACAACTTCGCGCACATCAAGGCCTACTGGGTCATGCTCGGGCTCAAGCTCTCGCAGCTGTGCCTCTCCTGGGGCGCGGACGACCTGGACGGCACCGTGGTGGAGGAGCGCATCGGCCACGACGCGGGCAGCGAGTCCGCCCAGGCCCTGACCACCGCCGAACTGGAGGAGGCCATCCGCCAGAGCGGCTTCACCCCCATGCGCCGCGACGGCCTCTTCAGGGAGCAGAGCGATGTCTGAGATTTTCGATTCCGAAGCCGTTCTTGCCGTGGCCGAGGCCGTGCGCGCAGGCGAGCGCATCGACGCGGCCCAGGCCCTGCTCCTGGCCCGTGAGGCCACCCTGCCCACCCTCGGCAGCCTGGCCCACGCCGTGCGCCTGCGCCTGCACCCCGAGCCCGTGGTGACCTACGTGGTGGACCGCAACGTCAACTCCACCAACATCTGCCAGTGCGGTTGCCGTTTCTGCGCCTTCTTCAAGGCTCCGGGCGTTCCCGGCGGCTACGTGCTTAGCCGCGAGGAGCTCTCCGAGAAGATCGAGCAGACCCTGGCCCTGGGCGGCAGGCAGATCCTGCTGCAAGGCGGGCACAACCCGGAGATGGGCCTGGTCTACTACGAGTCCCTGCTGCGCTTCATCCGCGCCAAGTACCCGCAGATCCACATCCACGCCTTCTCGCCCCCGGAGATCGTCTACTTCGCGTACATGTCCGACATCTCCGTGGCCGAGGTCATCTCCAGGCTGCGCGAGGCCGGGCTGGCCTCCATCCCCGGCGGCGGCGCGGAGATCCTCTCGGACCGCGTGCGCTCCCTGGTGGCCCCGGCCAAATGCTCCACCGCCCAGTGGCTGGACGTGATGCGCCAGGCCCATATGCAGGGGCTGCGCACCACGGCCACCATGATGTTCGGCCACGTGGAGACCTGGGAGGAGCGCATCGGCCACATGACCGCCCTGCGCGAGCTGCAGGACGAGACGCGCGGCTTCACGGCCTTCATCCCCTGGGGCTTCCAGCCCGACAACACGGCCCTGGGCGGCAGGAAGTGCTCCCCCCAGGAATACCTGCGCGTGCTCACCGTCTCGCGCCTGGTGCTGGACAACATCCCAAACCTCCAGGCCTCCTGGGTGACCATGGGCCGCGAGATCGCCCAGGCTTCGCTGTGGCACGGCGCCAACGACTTCGGCTCCACCATGATCGAGGAGAACGTGGTGGCCGCCGCCGGAGTGCGCTTCCGCATGGACGAGGCCGGAGTGCGCGAGGCCATCGCCGCCGCCGGGTTCGCCCCGCTGCGCAGGTCCATGGACTACTCCCCCTTCGAGGAACCAGTGAAGGAGACTGGGCCGTGCGCGTAGGCCGCATCAGCTACCTGAACGTTCTGCCCATCTACCTGCCCCTGGAGGCGGGCTGGATGGAGCACGGTTTCGAGTTCGTGCAGGGGCCGCCCGCCGCGCTCAACGAGCTGGCCCGGGCGGGCGGGCTGGACATCTCCTCCTGCTCCTCGGTGGAATACGCCCGCAACCCCGAGCGCTACCTGCTGCTGCCGGACCTGGCCATCGGCAGCAAGGGTCCAGTGAAGAGCGTGCTGCTGCTTTCCCGCGTGGCCCCGGAGACCTTGGGCGACAAGTCCGTGCTGGTCACGGCGGAGACGCACACCTCCGCCGTGCTGCTTCGCATCGCGCTCAGCGACGTATACGGCATCCGCCCGCAGTTCGTGGCCGCGCCCGGCTCCATCCGGGAGTCCCTGGACGCGGGCGCGACGCCCCAGGCGGTGCTGGCCATCGGGGACGAGGCGCTCAGCATGCGCTCCGACGAGCGCTTCCCCTACCAGCTCGACCTGGGCGAGCTCTGGCGCGACTGGACCGGACTGCCTTTCGTGTTCGGGGTCTGGGTGGCCAGGCGCGAATCCTGGAATGCGGACCGCGCCGGGATGCTTGCCGCGGCTGACCTGCTGCGCCGCTCCAAGGAGGCCGGGGTCGCCGCCATCGACAAGGTGGTGGAGCTGGCCAGCCTGGCCCACACCCGCATGACCAGGCCCCAACTGCGCAACTACTTCGACCACCTGAGCTACGAGCTGGGCGCGCCCGAACAGGAGGGCCTGAGCCGCTTCTTCGCCAGCATGGCCGAGCACGGGGTGATCCCCCGGGCCCCCAGGCTGGAAATCTTGGGCTGACGCCAGCCTGCGGGCTTGCTTCGCCCGGCGAAGGAACGTACACCGGGGGCCATCCGTCAATCCCAGGAGTCCCCGGCCATGCACCGCTTCCTCCGCACGTTCGCCTCGGCCCTCTGCCTCGTCTTCTGCGCCTGTGTCGCGGCCCCCGTTTCCGCCACCGAAGTCAAGCTCTCCGGCGACGTGCGCACCTACGGCGCGTTCTGGAGCCACCCCCAGTACACCGGCTGGAACTACAACGGCACCCGCACCCAGGACGCCTTCACCGTGATCGAGCGCGTGCGCGTGCGCGCGGACTTCATCGCCAACGAGGCCCTGAGGTTCCGCCTCTCCTGGAAGAGCGGCGACATCCCCTGGGGCGCCAGCACCTTCACCGTGGACAACCCCACCTCCGTGCTGAAGGTGTACCAGGCCTACCTGCAGTTCCGGTTGCCCGGCACGCAGGTGGAGTTCACCGTGGGCCAGCAGGACATGGAGCTGCCCATCTCGGCGGGCTGGCTGGACGCCAACCCCGTGTTCGGCGGCACGCGCACCACGGCGGCCATGGTCAAGCTCCCCTTCTCCGAGCAATTCTCCCTGGTGGGCGGCTTCACCCGCCTGCTGGACGCCAACAAGGATTTCGACCCCACAACCACCCAGGTGCCCGACGAGCTCGACGGCTACATCCTGACCCTGCCCGTCACGCTGGAGGGCTTCCAGGCCACGCCCTGGGCCATGCTGGCGGTGGCCGGGCGCAACGCGGGGTACGGCTCCGTGCAGGTGGGCAACGGCGGCTACTCCAACGAGACCCTGGCCACCAACCTGCTCTCGGCCGCGTCCCTGGGCACGGCGGCCACCTGGCGCAACTCGCAGAACGCCTACTGGTGGGTGGGCTCCACCTTCGCGCTCACCGCGCTGGACCCGTTCAAGTTCTACGCCGACGCCATCTACGGCTCCGGCAACGACACCGACCGCGCCCGGTTCAAACGCCACGGCTGGTTCGTGGACCTGGCCGCCGAGTACACCGGGTTCGCCGGCGTGACCCCCCAGCTCGCCCTCTGGTACTCCCCCGGCGAGGACTCCTCGGCCCGCAACGGCTCCGAGCGGCTGCCCTCCGTGATGAACTACTGGTGCCCGTCCAACTCCTTCCTGTTCGACGGCGACCAGCCCTTCAACAACGAGTTCATGAACATCAACCCCGTGGGCGCGTTCGGCTTTGTGGCCGCGCTGGACAAGATCTCCTTCCTGCAGAGCCTCACCCACAGGATCACCGTGAGCTACGCCCACGGCACCAACAGCCCCGCCGCCCTGCGCGCCGCCAACGCCACCCAGGGCACGGGCAACTACGTGCAGATGGGCCGCGACCTGACCGACAAGGAATACGCCGTCGGCATCAGCCTGGACAACCAGTACGACATCTACCAGAACCTGGCCCTGATCCTGGATACGGGCTGGTCCCACGGGAGCTTCCAGACCTCGGTATGGGGCCACCGCTTCACCGAGGCCGCGCGCAAGGGCGACGCCTTCAAGGTGATGACCGGGCTCAAGTACAAGTTCTAGCGCCCGCGCCGCGCGCCGGGAAAGACGAAAGGGCCTCCGGATCTATCCGGGGGCCCTTTTTCGTTTCCTGATGACGGGCAGGGGCTAGCGTGCGATTCCGACCTTCTTGGCCGCTTCGAGCATGTTGGCCTTGGGGTTGGCGGTGCAGTAGTTCAGGAACTTGTCCGTGAAGATGTCCAGATTCTTCCAGTCGAGCACGTTGTCCCCGCTGACGCCGCTCAGGTAGCCGTCCAGCCACATGAGGATGAACCCGGCCGTCTCGGCGTCGGAGGTGGAGACCTCCTGCAGGAACTGCGAGCAGGTGTAGCTGCCGAAGTCGATGTTCTGCGGCTGCACGCTCTTCTTGGCCATGACCGGCACGGCCAGCAGGCATATGACGACGGCACCGAGCAAGAATGACCTCATGACCACCATCCTCTTTGGTTTCAGAATCATTACCCATTATACGGATTACACCAGCTCCGGCCAGGGGTTGTGGAGGCCGGCCATGTCCAGCGCTACGGCAATCGCCCGTGTCCGTCCACTGGAGATCGCCAGGGCGCGTGAGGGCCTCGCGCCCTGCCGCCGTGCTCGAAACCGGGGGTTCGCGGATCGCCGAGGCTCGTGAGGGCCTCGGCCTCGGGCAGGCCGCCCCTGCGAGAGTCATCCCCCTGGGGCGGCGCGACATCCCGGCGGGTTGTTTCCGCCGCCTTTTATCCAGCCCTCGCTTGACATTTGTTATAGCTGTGACATTTTATGTCACATGAGCTACGTAAATTTTCGTTGGTACTTTTTCTCCTTCACGCTCTCGGCCCGCAGCCAGACCGCCCGGATGCGCGTCTGGCGGCGCCTCAACTCCCTGGGCGCGGTGCTGGTCAAAAACGCCTTCTACGCCCTGCCCGCCAGCCCCAAGCACCACGAGCAGCTGACCTGGCTGGTCAAGGAGGTGGAAGGCCTGGGCGGTGAGGCCCTCTTCCTGGAGACGGCCCCGCCCTCCAACATGACGGGAGCGCAGCTGGCCCGGCTGTTCACCCAGGCCCGCGACGCGGACTGGGCCGCCCTGGAGCGTGAGCTGACGGCCATGCTGGACGCCGCCCGCGGCGACGGCGGGGACGCCGGTGCGGGGCCGGGCTTGGAGGCCTGCAAGGCCGGGCTCAGGCGCATCGAGAAGCGCATGGAGGCCATTGCGGCCATGGACTTCTTCCCCGGCGGGCGCGGTGAGCGCGTGCGCGCCCTGGCCGCCGAGGGCGAGGCTCTGTGCTCGGGCAAACGCGCCGGCCGGGATGCGGCCAGCCTGCCCGCCCAGGACCCCGCCGACTGGCGCGGCAAGACCTGGCTGACCCGCGAGGACCCCTACATCGACCGCCTGGCCTCCTTCTGGCTGGTGCGCCGCTTCGTGGACCCCGAGGCGGGCGTCGCGTTCGCGCCCGCCGATTCGGCCCCCGAAGCCGAGCCCGGCGTGGTCCGATTCGACATGGCCGAGGCCGAGTTCACCCATGTGGGCCGCATGACCACCTTCGAGGTGCTCTGCGCCTCCTTCAGGCTGGAGCGCGAGCTGCCCGCGCGCCTGCGCGCCATCATCCACTCCATCGACATGGACGAAACAGACGCGGGACCGCCCGAGGCCCCCGGAGTGAAGCTCGCCCTGGACGGGATCGTGAGCCTCAACCCGGACAGCCTGCGCCGCACGGAACAGGCCATGCTGTTCTTCGACGCCCTGCTGGCCGCCTGCAAACCCTCCAAAGGAGAGCCGATATGAAAGACACCGCCATCCAAGTGGCCAACCTGATGGCCGCCTCGGCCCGCACCGCCCCCAAGGCGGGCGGCAAGGACTTCCTGGAGATCGCCGTGATCAGCCGCGAGGAGGACCTGCAGAGGATCGCCCAGGCCATGCGCGACTACGCCCCTAAGAGCAGCAACCAGGCCTACTGGCTGCGCGACGCGGAAAACATCGCAAACTGCCAGGCCCTGGTGCTGGTGGGGCTGGCTGGCTCCCCCACCGCCGGGTACGACTGCGGGGCCTGCGGCCACGCCACCTGCAAGGATTTCGCCCAGGGCCGCGCCATTACGGATACGCCCATGGGCTACTCCGGCCCGCACTGCGTCATGCGCATGATGGACATCGGCTGCGCCCTGGCCTCCGCCGCAAAAACCGCCTCCCTGCTCAACCTGGACAACCGGGTGCAGCAACGCGTGGGGGCGGCCGCCCGGGCCCTGGGCTTTATCGAGGCCAGCGTGGCCATGGGCATCCCCGTGGGCTTCCACGGCAAGTCCATCTACTTCGACCGCTCCGCGCCCAAGCATTAGGAGCGGCCACAAGGCACACCCATGAACACCTTCCGCAACCTCTGCGCCGTGGGCTTCCTGGCGCGCTTCTCCTACGCTTTGGCGCGCAACCCGGTGCTGCCGCTCTTCGCCCTGTTCCTGGGCGCGGGGCCGGAGGCCATCGGCCTGGCCGTGGGCATCTCCACCGTGACGGGCATCCTCTTCAAGCTGCCTTCCGGCGCGCTCTCCGACGTGGCGGGCCGCAGGCGCACCATGCTGGCCGGGCTGGCCGTGTTCGGGGTGATGCCCTTCTGCTACCTGTTCATCGAGAGCTACGGGGCCCTGCTCCTCGTGCGCTTCCTGCACGGCCTGGCCACGGCGGTCTACGGGCCCGTGGCCATGGCCGTGGTGGCGGACGCGGCAGGGGCCCGCAAGGGCGAGATGCTCTCCTGGTTCAGCTCAGTGGGCATCGTGGGCGGGCTGCTGGGCGCGCCCATCGGCGGCCTGCTCCTGGACGTGGGCCACTCCGGCGGCCCCGTGCTCTGGCAGTTCCGGGCGGTGTTCGCCCTGAGCGCGCTCACCGGCATGGCCGCGCTGATCCTGGGCCTGCGCACCCTGGGCATCCACGAGAACGTGGAGCAGGGCCTGGGCCTGCGCGAGCGCCTGGGCCGCTTCGCCGAAGGCATACGGGAAGTGCTCTCGGACCGGCGCATCGTGACCACGTCCTGCGTGGAGGCCGCGCAGAACATGGCCATGGGCGCGCTGGAGGCCTTCCTGCCGGTATACGCCGTCACCGTGGCCGGGCTCTCCGAACTCCAGGCGGGCCTGCTCTGGGGCGTGCAGATCGTCACCACCATGCTCTCCAAGCCGCTCATGGGCCGCTTCTCGGACGCCCGGGGGCGCAGGCCGCTCATCGCCGCCGGGCTGGCCCTGTGCGCGCTGTCCTTCGCGGCGATCCCATTCCAAGGCGGATTCTGGGGCCTGGCCTGCGCCTGCATGGTTTTCGGCCTGGGCGAGGCTCTGGTGGCCTCCTCCTCGGCGGCCCTGGTGGCGGACATGTGCCGCCAGCGCCACTTCGGCTCGGCCATGGGCGCCTTCGGCACCATCTTCGACGTGGGCCACGCCGCAGGCCCCATCCTCTCGGGCCTGCTGGTGGCCTGGCTGGGCTACAGGGCCACCTTCCCGCTGATGGCCTGCGTGCTGCTGGCCGCGATCCCCTTGTTCCTGGTAAGGGTGCCGGAAGAGGCCACACAATGAAGCTATCTCCCTTCAGGATGCTCTGCGCGGCCGGGCTGCTGGCCATCCTCTCCAGCACCATGTCCAAGAACCCGGTGCTGCCGCTCTTCGCGGCCCACCTGGGGGCCGGGCCGCAGGGCATTGGGCTGGTGGGGGCGGTGTCGCCGCTGGCCGGGGTGCTCATCAGCATCCCGGGCGGGTTGCTCTCCGACGCCTTCGGGAGGCGGCGCATGCTGGCGGCCTCGGCCCTGGTGTTCGCCAGCGCGCCTTTCGCCTACCTGCTGGTGGAGGGGGTCTGGGGCCTGGCCCTGGCGCGCTTCTATCACGGCCTGGCCACCGGCATCTTCCTGCCCGTGGCCATGGCCGCCGTGGCGGACGCCCACCAGTCGGACCGGGGTGAAAAGATGGGCGCGTTCTCCTCGGCCACGCTGGCTGGCCGCTTCGTTGCCCCGTTACTTGGCGGCCTGGCCCTGGGCCTGGGCTTCGACGCGGTGTACGTGCTGTGCGGGCTGGCGGGCATCGGCGTGTTCCTGATCTCCTGGCGGCTGCCCGCCCTGGAGGAGAAATCCCCTCACAAGGAGCGCCCTCCCCTGCTCCAGAGCCTGCGCGAGACCCTGGCCAGCCGCTCCATCCTGGCCGGATGCGCCCTGGAGGCGGGCATCCTCTTCGCCTACGGCATCTTCGAGACCTTCCTGCCCCTGGTCAGCCTGGAGCGGGGCAACCCGGCCTGGGTCACCGGGGCGCTGTTTTCGGCCCAGATGCTGGCCGTGGCCCTGACCAAGCCTTTCTTCGGCCGCCTCTCCGACCGGGCGGGCCGCACCGGGCAGATGCTCGCGGGGGCCGCGCTGCTGGCCGCCTGCTGCGCCGCCGTGCCCTGGGTCGAGGGGCTTGCGGGCCTGACAGCCCTGGCCGTCGGCCTGGGCCTGGCGCTCTCCGTGGCCACCTCGGCCAGCCAGGCCTTCGTGGCCGACGCCAGCAAGCGCGAGCACCGGGGCGCGGCCATGGGCCTGCTGGGCTCCATCATGGACATCGGGCACAGCACCGGGCCCCTGCTTGGGGGCATGGCCGCGGCCCTGGCCGGGAGCGCCGGAGCCTTCGCCCTGGGCGGGGCCGTGCTGGCGGCCTGCGCCGCCGGGGTCTTCCGGGCCACGCGCCAGCCACGCACCACTCCATAAGCCCTCATCGCGGCGAACGTTTACCGCCCGGCAGCCATAAGTCAGGCCAGTGTTTTTGCCTGAGCTGGCCGTCCGGACGAACGTTGTCACGATAATTTCTGATTCTTTCTTGCCGCAGTGAAACAAAACCACACCCGCCAACGTCTCTATCGATGCGTATACCGCTTGCATTCCTCAAACATTTTGCATACCCCCTGCTCATGACTGGTATGACCCACTGCGCCACGAACCAAGTGCCCCAAAGAGTTTTGTACCTGGACACGCTACGCTGCGTCAGCATCGTGGGCGTGGTCCTGCTGCATTGCGCCATGCCTTTGCTCGGATCATCCGATATGGCGGAGCTTCTCCCCGGCCTCATCTATTCGGCCCTGTGCATGTTCTGCGTGCCCACCCTGATCATGATCAGCGGCGCGCTGCTCCTGGGCGACCCGCGCCCTATGCGGCTGGGCAAATTCTTCGGCAGGCGCTTCGCCAAGATCGCCTGGCCGCTGGTGATCTGGTCCGCCGTCTACTACCTGGCCACCTGCCTCACCGAGGGCAGCGCGCCCAACCTGATCAGCTTCGGCAAGCGCCTGCTCACCGGCCTCTGGGCCGGGCCGCTGTGGTTTCTGTACATGATCGCCGGGGTGTACCTGATGGTACCCTTCCTGAAACCCGCCTTCGACAACGCCCGCACGCCCCTGGGGCCGCTGTTCGTGGGCCTCTCCTTCGTGATCATGTCCTTGAACCTGGCCACCCGCCTGCTCTGGCAGCACGACCTGAACACCTTCCTGACCAGCGCCGTGATGCCCCACTACCTGGCCTATTTCGTGCTCGGGCACGTGCTGCACCAGCGCACGGTGCGCGTGCCGGGCGGGCGCGTCACGCTGGCCCTGGCCTTCCTGGCCTGCACCGCCGTGAACGCGCTGGGGGAGTACGCGTGCGACAGTTCCCCGAGCATGCTGCCCAACAGCTTCTTCAACTACCACCAGCCGTTCTCGATACTGGCGGCCGTGTCGGCCTTCCTGCTCTTCAAGCAGGAAGGCTGCGCCGGGCTGGGATTCGCCAGCCGGATCATCCAGACCGTGAGCCGGCTCTCCTTCGGCATCTTCCTGGTCCACGCCCTGATCCTGTTCCTGGTCACGGGCGCGCTGCCCCTGCTGGTGCAGCCCGGGCACGGCCTGGGCTCGACCACCGTGAACCCCTGGGTGGGCCCGCCGCTCACCGCGCTGGTGGTGTTCACCCTCTCCGCCCTGCTGACCTGGGGCCTGCGGCGCACGCCCTGGCTGCGCCGGGCCGTGCCCTAAGCCGCGCCCCCATCCTGGTCATGCGACAATGCAAAAGCCCCCGCGCCGTATCACGGCGCGGGGGCTTCGATTTCATGCCGCCGCTTGCGTTCAGGCGTTGCGGTCCAGCTTGCGCTTGATCTCCATGAGCACGCCGTGGGCGGCCTCCAGCCTGTCAGGAGAGATTCCCTCCAGCACGTGGTCGCTGAAACCGTGTGCCACCTCGCCGAACTCCTCCAGCACGGGCTCGGCCTTCTCGGTGAGCACCACCCGTTTCACGCGCCTGTCCGCCGTGTCGCTGACGCGGCGCACCCAGCCGTCCTTCTCCAGCCTGTCCAGCAGCCGCACCAGGGAGGAGCACTCCACGAACACGGCCTGGGCCAGCTCGCGCTGGGTCATGGCCTCCTCATTGAGGGCCAAGGCCCAGATCACGGTCCAGGTGGCGCTGGAGAGGCCCAGGGGCTTGAACAGCTCGTCCAGACGCGCCTTCCAGGCCCGCGACACCTCGTAGATGGTCAGGCCGATGTGCCTGGGGTCGCGGTTTTCGTCACGCCAGCGGCAGCTAGTGACCATTGCTTCCCTCCCCTCCCCGGAAGCGCAGCCGCGCGCCCAGGTTGACGATGATCTTGTAGAACACCGGGATGAAGAACGGCGCGATGACCGTGGCCCCGAGCATGCCGCCCACCACGCCGGTGCCGATGGAGTGGCGGCTGGCCGCGCCCGCGCCCGAGCTTATGGCCAGGGGCAGGCAGCCCAGCACGAAGGCCAGGGAGGTCATGATGATGGGCCTGAAGCGCAGCTTGGAGGCCTCCAGCGCGGCCTCGGCCGCGTCCAGGCCCTTTTTCTGCCGGGCCGTGGCAAACTCCACGATGAGGATGGCGTTCTTGGCCGCCAGGCCCACCAGGGTCACCAGGGCGATCTGGAAGTAGAGGTCGTTCATCAGGCCCCGTCCCCAGGTGGCCAGGATGGCCCCGAACATGGCGAAGGGCACCGCCAGGACCACCGCCACCGGCAGGGACCACCGCTCGTACTGGGCCGCCAGGATCAGGAAGACCATGACGATGGCCAGCACGAACACCAGGCTGGAGGTGCCGCCCGTGAGCTTCTCCTGATAGGCGGTTCCGGTCCAGGCCAGGGTGTATTCCGGGGGCAGCACGGCGGCGGCCGCCTTCTCCATGGCCGCGATGGCCTGGCCCGAGCTGAAGCCCGGGGCGGGGCCGCCCATGATCTTGGCCGCCGGGAACACGTTGAAGCGCTCCACCACCTCGGGGCCGCTGGTGAGCTGCACGTCCACCAGGGCGGTCAGGGGGATCATCTCGCCGCGCTGGGAGCGCACGTACACGTCGCGCAGGCCCTCGGGGCGGTCGCGGAAGTTGGCCTCGGACTGGAGCATGACCCGGAAGGTGCGCCCGTACTTGTTGAAGTCGTTGACGTAGTAGGCGCCGAAGGTGGCCTGCATGGCCTCGAACACGGCGTTCACCGGCACGCCCAGGGCCTTGGCCTTGTTGCGGTCCAGGTTGAGGCGCAACTGCGGCACGTTGGCCCCGAAGGTGGTTGAGAGCCTGCCCAGTTCGGGGTGCTTGGCCCCCTCGGCCATGACCTTGTCCAGCATGGCGGCCAGGGCCTTGCTGTCGCCCTCGCCGCGGCTCTGGATGTACAGCTCGAAGCCGCC